>SUVS01000034.1 GCA_015061885.1 Lentisphaerota bacterium | reverse complement strand
GCTCTGTTCCCAATACGGGTAGGTCAGTAAAAATCTTTATGATCAACTTTTGTATTGGAACTTTTTTAAAACTTGAATGGCATTTATCTATTTGCAGAGCAAATAGATAAATGCCGGGAAAAGGTTTGGAAAAAGGGGGTGGAGTTTGAGGAGGGGGAAAAGGACCGATCCAGCAAAAGGTCTTTTCCCCCTCCTCAAGTACCGACCCTTATTGGGAACATAGCAAAAAAATATTATCGAAATGGAGTATATGTTTTGCCGGTAACTATGCAGAAAGATTGCTCCGGCGGCGTTTTTTCCATGCTGCTTAAAGGTTGCGGTTTTGTTGGTTGCGGTAGGCAGCGGGGGGTATGTTGTGGATTTTTTTGAAGCTCCGCACAAAATAGTTGCTGCCGGCAAAACCGCAGTTCTGGGCGATCTCTTTGATGGCAAGGTCGGTGTTCAAAAGCAGTTTTTCAGCGTATTCCAGCTGATAAGAGAGTTTCAGTTCCGAAAAACTCATCCCCGAATATTTCCGGCACAGATTTGATACATAGTTGGGCGTTATCTGAAAAACTTTTGCCACCTGCTCCCGGCTGACACCGTCGCAGCAGTTAGTGTGGATAAAGTTGCAGATCCGGCTCCAGCGTTTGGAAACATGTACCGGCGACGGTGCCGCATCATCTCCGGCGATCTCCTTTAAAGTAAGATGCAAAAGCGGCATCAGCAGTTCACCGGCAATATCATCGCAATCTTGCTCATGGAGTTTATACAATGTATCGAGCAACTGCATACCCGCTGCCGACAGGGGCTTGGAGGTGTGATAAAATATATCCCGCATGGTCGGCGGCTTGTGTATACCGTCAAAGTCTATACACATAGCTCTTATGTGGGTGGGGAAGTAACTGAAAGAATAACTTACCGAGGGGTTCCCCGCGCCGCTGTAAGTCCATAAATAGCTTTGGGCAGAACTGAAAATAATCATGGGGTCTGATATATCGCAACTTAAAAACTGATCGTCTTTACTGTATTTTAAATAAGTTTTGCCCTCCAGCATTATCAGCAAGCGATCCACATGGTGCATATTAGCTTGCCGGGGAGCATCAAAAACACCCGTTTATCGGCAATATCAAAATCAAAAATCCTCTGGCAACTCTCCAGCAGACCGGTACGGGAAACTTGAAACTGTTCCATTTTATTATATTTCTGCTATAAAAAATATATTATTTTTGATTGAATTTTACAATAGTGCTATAAAGTGTATATTGCAAATCTTGTAATGAAAAATTTTTTCATATATATTTATATCGAGTGCAAAAACCGTTAAATAATTCAGGAATGAATCCGGATATGAAGATAAATCTTTTGCTGAACAAGTTGGTTGCCGCTGCTTTGATCGGCGGTTTGAGTTTTGCCGTATATGGCAGCAGTCCGATGATTCTGCCGGTACCGGATAAGCCGACGGCTTTGTGCAGTGCCAACTGGCGGGAGCAAATCCCCACCCGGACAAGTGGTGTTGATGCTGAAAAAGGTTTGTATAAGCAAATCATCGCAGTGCCGGTGCCGGCAGTGTTTCGCTGGGCGGATTTTCAACAGAAATCCTACACGCTGCAAATTTCGCTGAAACCTGATTTTTCTGAATCATGCAATTACAGCACAGCTCAATGCAGTGCCGAAATTTACAACCTTTTCCGCAATAAAAAATATTTCTGCCGGGTGTTGGATAAAGATAATAAAGTTCTTGCCGCCGGAACTTTTTTTACTGCCGATGATACCCGCTGGATTAAATTGCCGGAACCGGATAAAGCACCGGTCAATTTCCGGGATTTCGGCGGGTTTGTCACTGCCAATGGTCAGCAGGTCAAACAAGGGTTGCTCTACCGTGGGGCAGACTTGGCAGCGTGGCGGAAAGTCAGCAAAACTAATTGGCAGTTTTTAGCAGATACACTTAAAATCAAAAGCGAAATCGATTTGCGTTACCCCAAACAGGTGATAGACAAACTCAACAGCCGTCTGGGTAAAAGTGTAAAATACTTTTTCCGACCGGTCAATGCCTACAACTCTTTTACGCCGGAACAGAATGATCTGTTCCGCGATACGATCAAACTTTTTGCGGATAAAGATAATTACCCGATTTATCTCCATTGCAGCGGCGGAGTTGACCGCACTGGCGAAATCGCTTTTCTGATCAACGGCTTGCTGGGGGTTCCGGCGGAAAAACTTTTTGAAGATTATGAAGTCAGTTCGCTGAATATCTTCCCCCGTTCCCGCGATCTGCCTTATTTCAAGAAATGGCGGCAGAAAATCGCTTCGTTTGCTCCCGCCGGAGCGGATGAGCAAAAGCAGATAGAGTGTTATTTGCTGGCAATCGGTGTAACCGGTGATGAAATCAAATCCATACGCAATATATTGTTGGAAAATAAATAATAAAAAACAGAGGAGATGGTATGAAAAGGTCAGATTTTACTTTGATCGAACTGTTGGTGGTCATTGCAATCATTGCCATTTTAGCGGCAATGCTGCTGCCCGCTCTGTCGGCGGCGCGCGAAAGAGCAAGATCCAGTCAGTGTGTCGGCAACCTTAAACAGATCGGTCTGGCGTTGAGTATGTATGCCGAAGATAATGATGGTCATCTGGTTCGGTATCAGGAAAAAAGTTATATCAACAGTAATGGCAACAAAATATCTTACGGCCATTGGGGATTTCTGCTGACCGATAAAGGCTATATGCCGGGTGATCCGGATAAAGCTTCGCAGGCGTTTTTCTGCCAGTCTGCACCTAATTTGCCGCCTTCACTGGTAACGACAAAAGACTTCCCCAATTACGGTCTTAATGAAAATCTGGTGCGGGAAGGTTCCCCCACCACATCCTGGGGCAAAAGAGCGGTTCTCAATATCAATACTCTTTACAATCCAGACCGTATGGCGGCAGCAGCCGATGCAGGTACTTCCGAAAAATCCACCGGCAAAGGCGAAGTCAATTCCGGTTATATTATTGGTGTAACCGGAGGTTATTGGAGCAGTGCAGTAAACTTTGATTATACATCCGATACGCCCTGGGGTGTTTCGCTGGTGCGCCACGGAGAACGCGCCAATATGCTTTTTGCTGACTGGCACGTTGACAGCGTTACCCGCAAAAGTATGCCGGAAGATATATTGTCATTTCCATCGCCATATCCCTATGATGTGGCTTTCTTGAAGCAACACGACCAGAATTGATAAGAAGGTATCAAAGCATGAAGAAGTATCTGTTATTTTTCTCGTACATATTACTGTTCAGCATTTGTGCTGCTGACAATGCCGTATTTACTGCCGGCATGACCGCCCGACCGGAGGCGTTGAAAGTTTTTACCATGCCAAAACCGGTAACGCTCGATACCTTCAAGCGTTATCTGGATGCTACGGCGTTGGGATTGAATATTTTTGAACTCACTCCGGCAACCGGCAAAATGGCGGTGGTCTGGAAAGATGGTTCGATCGTCAAAGCAGTATATTCTGACGGCAGCTGGAAGATATTGAGCAAAGACCCCAAGATGAAAGATTTTAAGCAAGCAGAAAATATCAAAGCTGAAAATCTTACTGCCGCTTTCCACGGTACGGGCTTTGTGTTCCGCACTGCCGATAAAAAAGACTATCATGTTTACGGCGGCTTTACTGCTGCGGGTGCTGAACTCTATTTGCCCGCAAGCGTAAAAACTCCGGCCATCCGTCACCTTGATCTTATCAACAATGCTCTGCTGTGGTGTGTTACTTCGGAAGTTGCATTGGAATTTGAGCGTGCCAAAAAGATTTACCTTGCCAATCAAAATGAGCTCAAAAAATCGCCAAATGCCAGAATGCTCTGGAGCTGGGGACTGCGTTTGAAACAAGCCGAAAGCAGTTTGGAAAAACTCCGCAGCGAAGTTATTAACGAAACCGAAAATTATGTACCGGTTCTTGCTGCTGATCCCCTTATGCGCGACCGCTACAACTGGGTGTTGTGGCTGGCTGTGCGTATGCCGCACCAGCACAACTATTTCAGCGGCTGGACCAAGGATGTCTGGTACACCAAATCGCTGGGCAGAGGCGAACTTATGGATGTTCTGCTGTTGAGTCGCAAACTCAAAAATATTGTATCCAATGTCCGCCGGGTCAACAAAACAGCCTTCAACGAAGCATACAGTTACAAAGGTATAATTGCCGGCGGTTTTGTGCACCAGATGGCGGAAGTCCCCAAATGTACCGGTTTGCTCGCACCGCTGAAAACTTCTGCCAATCTGCGCGGCGCCAAAGGCGAAGGAGAAAGTACTCTGCTGGTGCTGACCAGCGCCAGTCAGGAACTTAAAGATGTAAGCGTAACAATCAAATCCGATCAGCCCAACGCACCCAAAGCCAAACTTGAACGCCTTGAGTGTATAACGCTGCTGGAATCCATAATCTTGCAGCTGCCGCTTGCCCCCGAAGGCAACACCGAATGGTTCGATATTTGTCTGCCTCTGGAAAATGGCGGTAAGTTTGATATAGAAAAACAGACCAATCAACCGATTCTGATTTCTTTGCAGAGCAAAGACAATACCCCGGCAGGAACCTATAAATACACCGTAAATGTCAACCTGGGCAGCAAAAACATTATGGAAATGCCCATAACGTTCAAGGTCGAAAATTTCGCCTTGGGTAAGCGTATTCCCAATCTGCCCGGTTTGCGCCCTGATAATATCGACAGTTGGTACACCGATAAAAAAGTTGCGTTCAAAGCCCGACGCAATCTGATTGATTCGCTGCTGCGTTTTCGCATGGATCCCTTGAATCTTTACCGTACCAGCCCGCTCAAGGAAGATTTGGAGTATTCGATCAAAAAAGGTGTCCGTGGTATTCTGGTGGATGGCAGTTTGGAACGGATCGGTGATCCCCGCCCGGATATGCTTGAAAAGATGGAATTCTACGGCAGCGTTGACGGCAAAAAATTTGAAAAGGTTCCCGCAATATTCCAATGGGTGCGCCGCAATCCGAAAGATCCGCTTTCGCCGAGCGATATGGCAGTAAGTATCAAAGCGGATACTTCAAAGTACAAATATTGCAAACTGCACTACAATCAGGATGCTTCACAAAAGTATTCCCGCTATACCTTTATGCCCAACGGTACTCTCGGCAGCCGCAAACGCACCATGCTGGTCAACGGTAAAACCATGCTCAAAGAGATACGCCTGATCCGTCCGGATACCAAAGTTGCCACTACCGGCATGGATAAATCTCACCGTATCTACAACAACAACTTTGATGTTATAAACAAGGCGATGTATAAGCCGTCGCTGATCTGGAAGAATGAAGTTGGCAATATCAATACACTGCTTTTGTACGATTACTGCCGCGAAACTCATCTGCCCCAATGGCAGGAATATTACAATACTGCACGCAAACTCTGCGGCGATGATATGACCGTCTATTTTTACGGATTTGATGAAGTTCAGTCTTATATGAATCCTTTGCTGCTGAATGCCATCGAAAACAGCCGCAAGGCGTTCAAAAATGTCAAGATCGTGACCACTGCCCACAATATAGAACCCAATCCGGAACTCTTTGACGCCATTGATTATCTGGCTCCCGCCAATGGGTATGCCAATACCCGGCGCAATATGTATAACAGCCGCTACCATCGCATCCGCTACTGGACTTATGTTGGCGGCGGCGCGTATTACCCGTTCGGCAACTTTGAACGGGTCGATCAGCCGATGATCAACAGCCGGGCATTTTTCTGGAGTATGATCGCACTTGACCATGTGGAAGGCTGGCTTTACTGGTCGATCAATCATTGGACAAGCAATTACAAACTCAAAGACATGAAAGAGATGGATTGGAGTCTGTGGTATTGTGCTCACGGCAATGATAACGGTATGCAGGCACTGTTCTATCCCGGCAAAGATGGCTTGATCTATCCTTCTTTGCGGGCAACTGCCATCCGTGACGGCTTGGAAGATGTGGATCTTTTCCGTCAGGCCCGCGATCTGGCAGAAACACCGGCTGACAAAGCCGAAGTGGAATCCATCCGCAACGGTTTTGCCAAGTCCATGAGCGTATATTGTCAGGACATTGCAGTGATGGAAAAATTCCGTACCCGTCTTTACAATTTGCTGGTAAAACTAACAGCCAGACAAGTTCGCTCCAAAGTTCAAGTAAAAGCCGCTGCCGCCGGTGGTGTGGTTGTTGAACAGAAAGATGTCAAAAATTTCAGCTATCACAAAAACAATGTTTTTCACCCGGCTCTGGCGGTGTTGAAAGACGGTAGATACTTTGCCTCTTTTCAGGAAATAAACAACAGCGATGTTTACGCCGCTCCCATGTATTCGATAAGCTCCGATCAGGGGAAAACATGGAGCAAACCGCAGCCCATTGAACCCTTGAAATCGGTGGAACTCAACGACGGCAGCGGCACGGTCGAAGGCTTTGCCGATCCGCGGCCCTTTGTGCTGCCCGACGGCAAAGTGATCGTTATCGGATGTGCCTCTTTTTACAAGGGCAATACCCTGTCGGTTCTGGCAAAGGATAAAAAGAATCAGAAACCAGTCGAACACGAAGCCAAAAGTTATTATGCGATCTGGTCGCCCGAAAGCGGAAAATGGAGTCCGCGTTATACACTGGAACTTCCCGGCGTGAACACCAAGCGTTACAGTTCGGCATGTACCCAGATAGCTATCCGCAAAGACGGTAAAATAATCGTGCCGCTCTATGTGGATATAAATGTGAAAGTTGAGCACGAAAGCCCCATTCACCGGCATCGTTTCGGCGTTATGACCGCACTTTACAAATACAAAAACGGCAAATTGGAGTTTGCCGGCAAAAGCGATATACTTTCCATTCCCGTCAAGCGTGGCATGTGTGAACCGTCGGTCATTGAGTTTGCTGACAACCGTTTTGCAATGACCATCCGTGCCGAAGACAAAAATATGTATTGTTCAATCAGCGATAACGGTATAAATTGGAACAAGCCCCAACCGTGGAAGTGGCAGGACGGTAGTAGCATAATCACCGACAGCACCCAGCAGCATTGGATAAAACTGGGCAAAAAAGTCTTTCTGGTCTATACCAGATTTGACGGCAGCAATAATAAAATCACGCGTTACCGTGCCCCGATGTATATAGCAGAAGCTCTGCCGGATAAGGCTCAACTGGTAAAAGCCGGCGAAAATGTGGTATTCCCGCGGGCAACGCTCAACGGCGTGGAAGCATTGCTGGGGAATTTCCATTGCACGCAAATCAATGAAACTGCCGCCTTGGTCAGCGACAGTTATCTCTTCCGCTTCAACATGGGCAAAGGCAAAAAGCGTAAATTCACAACCGAAGTAAAAACAGCACAAATAACTCTTAATAAATAACCTTAAACAAATAAAAAAGGCAGGTGAAAAATGAAAAAAATCATTATGTTGGCGGTTGCAGTTTTCGGTGTGGCAACTCTGTTTTCATCAGAAAATGCGGTCAAAAACGGTACTTTCGATCAGCTGGTTGCCGGAAAACCCGCCGCGTGGATCGTTAAAAATACCACCGGCATAACCTTTTCCGGCGACGGCGCACCCGAAAGCGGATTTGTAAAATTCGATCTGGTCAAAGAGGGCAAAAAGGCTTCCGCAACCATCTGGCAGAGCATCAATAAGGTTGTAAAAAGCAACGCCCAATATAACTTGAGCTTCAAGCTCCGCACCAGCTCTTTCCGGGGCAATATCCGGGTGATCGCCATCAACGACGGCTGGCAGAAAGGTTCCGGACTCGTCGTAGGCGGCAGATTTCCCGCCGACTGGAAAGAATACAAAAAAGTTATCACCATGCCGGAATTCAAAAAAGATGCCCGGCTGCTCGTAATGATCACTGCCACCAAAGGCACAGTGGATGTGGCAGATGTAAAACTTGAGCCGGTCAAGTAAATATACGGCAAAAAATATTTGAAAGCTGCTGCTGTTTTCCGGCAGCAGTTTTTTTGTCGGTTTCTGAAATAAAATGAGAGATTATTTGCCTTTTCCGGAAAACGGGGCTATATTATTAAGGTAATTGTATTTTAATAATTGAAAAATAAAAAACAGGATTGTTATGGGAAAGATCTTACTTACGGGTGTAACCGGATTGGTCGGCGGTGCTTTTGTTGTTGCACTGCTGAAAGAAAAACCAGCTGAACGCTTTGTCTGCCTTGTCCGCTCCAATGGCGGCGGTACTGCGGCGGAGCGTGCTGCCAAAGTATTGCGTGAACAGTGCGAATTTGACGGCTGTCCGGAAATGACTGAAAAAGTCCTCGCCGCAGTGGAAGTTATTGACGGCGATGTTGTTGATATTGTTCCCGAAGAACTCGCCAAATTGGATGTTCTTAAAGATGTTGACCGCGTTTTCCATTGTGCCGCCGATGTGAATCTGGGCAAAGACCCCACCGGCAAGACATTCAATATCAACTACAATGGTACCGTAAACATAGTCAAACTTTCCCAGTTGTTGAATGTTAAAGAACTGCATTATGTCAGTACAGCTTATGTTGCCGGCAAGATCTCCGGTCTGGCGGCTGAAGAACAGGCCCTCAACAGCGGCTTCAACAATCCTTATGAAGAAAGCAAATTCAAGGCCGAAATGCTCGTCCGCAACAGCGGCATCCCGTTCAGCGTGTACCGTCCGGCGATCATCACCGGTCGTTTGAGCGATGGCAGAGTCCGCCGTCCGCTGGCTTTCTACCGTATTGTGGAATTTCTTGCCAAACTCAAGCAGAACCGCTGCATGAAAGCCGGTTTGAATCCCGCTGACTGGGTCGATATGGGGTTGCATTTCCGCACAGCCGCTTCCGAACGCGTCTATTTTGTGCCGATCGACTATGTTCAGCAGGCAATCACTGCGTTGTTCCAGAAACCCGTTTGCAACCGCACCTATCACTGCACCGGCAACAGTCCGGTTCAGACCTATCAGATCCAGCGTGCGATCTGCAATACTCTCAAAATCAGCAATGTGCAGATCAGCGTCGGCGAACCCGACGGTACCGAAAGTGCCGAAAGCAATCTCATGAGCAAGTTCCTCGGCGATTTGCTGCCCTACTTTGCCAGCAACATCACTTTCGATCAGCGGAACATCACCGATGCCCTCGGCAGTGATTTTGTCAATTGGGAATTCGGCGAAGCCGGACTGGAAAAAATAGTCCGCAGTTTCATCAACGACTTCATGCCCGACAGCGTGTGGGCTGAAAAGAAATAATTACCTTTAAAACTTATCCAGGGCACTTACCCTATTTCTCAAAGGGGGAATAACAGGGTTTGAGTGCGGGGCACGGCCGTCAGCAGACGGTCGTTTTTTTTATACATGGCAAGCAAAATTGCGGCAAGATTCGAGCCTTGCTGCGGCGAACCGTTCGGTCATGTACGCAAGTACACTCCCTCACTTGTCCGCCTTGCAAAACTCGAATCTTGCACGCACTTTTGCTTGCCGCGACAGTATAGAGCAATATCTGCGGCGAACCGTTCGGTCATGTACGCAAGTACACTCCCTCACTTGTCCGCCTTGCAAAACTCGAATCTTGCACGCACTTTTGCTTGCCGCGACAGTATATAGCAATATCTGCGGCATATAGCATACGGTATGGTGTTGTAAGGCAAACACATGTGTGCCGCCGCGATAGATATGGGAGAATTTGAGAGTGTATGGGATGGCGGACGCTTCCGTCTCCGTTGCTTGCCAACAGTACTTTGCGGCAAGAGAAAACTGTTATTTGCAATTGTCTGCTTTTGTTTTTCTTTTGAGATGCGGGTACTTTTGCTGTATTTTGCTCCAGACGAAATCTGGCATTTCATCTGAAATCGGGCAGCGGTCTGCGAGAGATGGTTGTTTATTCAATATTACGACCCATTCGGCAAAGGTCATCTTATGCAAGGGAGCCATGTTGATAAACTGGATGTTGTCCGAAAGCAGTCTTGCCCAATCCATTGTGGTGAAATTATGCCAGCAGTTGCAGTAGGCAGCTAATTTGGGCGAAAACTGTATAGCTTTTATCCACGAATCGCGGCAATCGAATTCCAGCCATAAGCATCGCTGTACACGCTTTATTTCTTCTTCAGTCAATCCGGCAAACTCATCCATCTTTTCAACTCCGCAGAACAAAAAAAGGCACATTCCGAAAGTGCCCATCTCTGCGTCTGCTACAACGCCACACAAAACACTAAATCAGAAATGTGCCATGCCTTACCAGCATGGACATACTGACCTGAAGTTTTGTGCGAATCCGTCTATATGATGAAGTAGCAGTTCAGAGATGGACTTTTGCAATCAGTTTGTCAAATTTTTTATTCAGTTATTTTCTGTTTTTTTACCTCAAAAAGTTATTTATGGTAATACGGATTTATCGACTGTCTATAATCTATCTTGCAATACGCCGAAAATCAAATATTATTTATTATAATTTACAAAAAAATCAAGTTTTTCAGGATTTGCCCCTCTGCCAATAAAACTGCGATCGGAGATTTGGTCAGCGACAGGCAATGTATGCGATGCCCGTAAGGCAAACACCAGTGTGCCGCACGATGGATATGGGAGTGTATGGGAAAATATGGGAGGCGGGCCAAGCCCGCCACCGCATTGGGCGGCAATACAAACTCCGTTATCCACCGTTGATTACCGTTATACTCCGTTAGGCCGCCACGCACTCTGCTGCGTGCTTGTCACTCCGGCAGGATTTCAATTTCAGCATTGCCGCTTTTGTTCCGCCGTTGCGAAGGTGTTTCGCCGGTCAGGCGTTTTACGAAGCGGGAAAAGGTGTAGATGTTGTTGAACATGGTCTGGCTGGATATATCGCCCAGCGGCATATCGCTGTAAATCAGCAAGCGGTCAATATGTTTCATCAGCTCGCGGTCAAGATATTCTTTGAGCGTGAGTTTTTTTCCGGTTACGGAACTGTATTCTTGCAACGCCAGTTTACAGCGGTATTTCAACTGCGATACATTCATCTGCATTTGTTCGGCGGCACGCTGGATATTGACTTTGGCTCCTTCTTCGGCGATCATGGCGGAAATATCACGCAGTATCCGGGGTTTGCCGTTCCGGTTGGCTATGGGCATGAGAGTCTGCTGAAACATGCTCAACAGCAATGCCTCCAGAGCTATGCGGTTTTCATTTATCGGCATATACAAATATCTGTCCGGCGGCCGCAGTGCCGCAAGTGAAGCGATCACCCAGTCTGACAATGGGTCGCGGGCGTGAAAAAAGAGTTCGCTGTCCATGCGGGCATTCAGACCGTTGACTTCAAATTTAAATGAATAATACTCCAGATCCCTGCCTTCGTAGATCATGCTGTGGGTGGTTCCCGGCGGGATAAGCATCCAATCGCCGCTGTGCAGATGCGGCCGGGTGGCAGAGGATGTAAATCTGACTGCCCCGTGAACGCACAATTCGATCTGATAATAGCTGTGAACATGCTCCGGTACTTCCGGCACCGCATGTTTTTCGTAGCTCCAATGCAATAAGTGGCAGTTGATAAAGTTCATCGGTTTACAGCTTCTTCAGGTTTTATTTGTAATGCTTTTATAGACCAATACTCCGCCCAGAATGATTCCCGGCAGCATAAAAAGTACCGCCAAAGGAAAAAGATAAATCAGATAAATGCTTGCTCCGTAACCCATTACCAGCATATATCTGCTGCGTGCCATCTGCCGGGTCTGCCGAAGCGTTCCGGCACAATGAAAACCGGTCATGGCAAGATAACTTACGCCGAAACGATAACTGATAATCACAATGCCGATAATATGTCCGATGACCGGCAATATCATGCTCAAAATAAAACATCCGATAATCAGCAGCAGCGTACCTGAACTGTAAAAAATACTGTCAACGATCGCCTGTACATTGAAGTGCCAACTGCTTTTTTGGAGTTTTTCCGGACAGAGATTTCCGGCAAAACGCTCCAGCAGGGCGTCAAAAAACAAACCGCCGAAAAGTTCATAAAGCGTACTGGTGCAAACTATTACGATCAGCAGAAAAATCAAAAATACGATCAGGCATGATGCTCCGCTTGCCGCCGTTGCCAACAATTGCAGAACCTTCGGCAGTTCGGCACACAAATCACTCATATATGCCGAAAACACCCTGACTGCCCACACTGCCGCATACCCAAGAAAGAGATAGACCACAAGTACCGGCAACAGTGGTGCAACGGCATATTTCCACAGTGATTTATCAAGGTAGAAAAGTTTTATGCCCTCAAAAGTCAGAGCCGCCCCCTGAAAAAGCTCCCTTACTTTCTGCATGATACCGGCTTGCTCAAACCAGTTTACCGGCGGCACGCATCTTGCGGTAGTAGATCACCAGAATAAGGTCGGAGGCCACCATGACCAGATTGAGTATATACAAACCCAGTACCCAATCGACCGTACCCATGAACTTATTGATGATCCCGGCAATATAGCCGATGATTATCAACAGGAGAAACCCGGTACTTTTACCGACCGGGTTTTTGACCTTGTAAGTTCTCCAGATGGAAACCGGCCAGCTGGCTCCGAAACAAATGAGCATAACAGCTTCAAAAATCGTCATAAAAGATCCCTTTCAATTTAAATTATTGAGACTTTTGAAATTACCACTTTGCATTATAATATAGCACCGTATCGGGGATTTTTCAAGATTGATTTACCCAAACCATATTTTCCCACTCCAGCGGCAGTTCCAGCTGAATATATTCCGGAGCACTGCCGTCGGGAAAACCTGATACGCTCAAGCCCATCAGCCTTACCTTGCGTTTGCCCGCCTCGGTACGCTCCAGAAGCATCAAACCGACTTTTTCCAGCATAGAGGCTTGGGCGATACTTTCCGGCACGGTCATACTGCGGCTTATGGTGGAAAAGTCTTCGTAACGGACTTTAAGCGTGATCGTTCTGCCGGAAAGTTTTTCTTTTGCCAGCAAAGCACTCACTTTGACTGCCAGCTGATGCAGTAGTTTCCGCAGAGCAACTATATCGGCAAGGTCTTGAGCCAGAGTTATTTCCCGCCCCAGCGACTTCCGGCTTTCCCGCGGCTCCACCGGCCGCAAGTCTATGCCGCGGACAATGTTGTAATAAAATATACCCATCTTGCCGAAGCACCTGACAAGTGTTTCCAGCGGCAAGGCATAGAGGTCTTTGCCGGTTTTTACATTAAGTTTATGGAATTGTCTGGCAGTGGCTTCGCCTACACCGTAGAATTTTTCGATTTTAAGCTGAAAAATAAACTCCTCCGCCCGTGCCGGAGTAATAACGGTCAATCCGGCGGGTTTCCGCCAATCGCTGGCGATTTTGGCAAGGAATTTGTTGAACGACACGCCTGCGGAGGCGGTCAAACCGGTGGTCTGCAATATCTTCTGCTGTAAAAACATCGCAAGACGTGTGGCTGACGGTTCATTGAGTTTGTTGATTGTTACATCCAGAAATGCTTCATCTATTGATAACGGTTCAATAACATCCGTTACTTCCCGGAAAATCCCCCGTATCGTGTGCGATACTTCGCGGTAACGCCGCATGTTGCCTTCCACAAAAATACCGTTGGGGCAGAGCCGCCGGGCGGTTTTTGCCGGCATGGCAGAGTGGATACCGAACTTGCGTGCCTCATAACTTGCCGTGCTGACTACGCCCCGCTGTTCGGGAGTGCCGCCCACGATCAGCGGCTTGCCCCGGTATTCGGGGTGGTCAAGCTGTTCGACTGAAGCGAAAAAAGCATCCATATCTATATGGATTATCTTACGGTTCAGCAAGTTATCATTTACTGGATTGCTCATCTTATTTTTTCGGTGCGGTCAAGTTCTGCGGGAGAGAGAACTTGGGTTTCGGTTATATTTTTATTACCGGTGAGGAATCTGCCGGGCATGATTTCACGCATATATTCCGCCAGCGATACAATGGTCGGTCCGTAGCCGTCTTTATAGATGTAATACTCCAGAATTCTTGCCAGATCGGCACTGCTGTTGTAACGGTCAGCCGGATCGGTTGCCAACATGCGTTTGAGTATTGCCAAAAGATCATCCGGCAGATCATCCGGCAGGGCGTCGTAATTGACATAGTTGCTTTTGATCTGTTCGATAATATGATTTTTATCCGCATGGACATCTCTGGTATAATGGTTGCTCAACATGTAAAAAAGCACCACCCCAAGTGAATAAATATCCGATGCCGCCGTCAGTCTGTGGGGCGAAACGCATTGCTCCGGCGACATAAACGCCAGTTTGCCGGAAACCGTATTGCTGTTTTTTACCGTCGCGGCACGGGCGATGCCGAAGTCGGTCAGCTTGGGTACACCCTCTTTATTGATAAGTATATTGTGCGGACAAATATCGCAATGGATAATGTTCAACGCTCTGCCGTCGGCATCGCACCGGCTGTGAGCGTAAGCCAAAGCTCTCGCCGCCCGCGAAGCAATAAAAACTGCCAGTTCACGCGGCAGGCGTTTGTCAATTACTTTATGAAATTCCACAAAGTCATATAACGAAATACCATCTACAAATTCCAGTACAAAAAAGTATTCATTATCCACTTTGTTGAGCTGATAGATCTGCACAATATTTTCATGCACCAGATTGGCCACCAGTTTGGCTTCAAAGATAAAGCGTCTGACAAAATCTTCGTCATTGGCATATCGGGGGAGCAATGTTTTCAGTGCTACGATTTTTTCAAAGCCTTCAACCCCTTTGAGTTTGGCTTTGGCAACTGCTCCCATGCCGCCGGAAGCAAGCGTTTTGATTATTTCATAGCCGGTACAGCTTTTTATTACTCTGTTCATAAATCATCTCAACAATCTTTTTCTGCCTGAATCAAATACTTCCGGGCTTTTGCCAGATTACTCAACCTTCCATCGTTGCGTAAACGGCGGCAGACGGGGGTGAAAAATGTGTTTGCCTGTAAAAATCCCATTTCCAGGGCCCACCATTGTTTATCGGTATAAACAATATTATCGGCGGCAAGTTCCCGGCGGAAAAGTCCGGCTTGACGGAAAAATACATCCCGCCCGATATATTCAATATCCGCATCGCACAAAAGCATCCCGGCGGGAGTTAAAGGCGTGTACGGAAAAGTTGTTTCCATAATCAGATCTCCGACATGCTGTAAAAGCACTTTGTCAATTTTAAACCGGTTGCCGAAATCTTCCAGATAAGGCAGTGCAAGAGCTTCGTTATCAAAGCTCTGAACCAGATAGCCGAAATCATGGAATATTGCCGCTATCCGCAAGGCAGAATATGTTTCCCGGGGCAGAGGGGATTCTTCTGTAAACAATTTGACTGCATTGCATACATCCAGCGTGTGAGTTGCATCGTGATAAGTATAACGCTTATCCAGATGTTCTTCAAGATAGCTCAACGCCGCAATCTGCAATTCATCAATCAGAGAATCATTCAACATAAAATTTGCCTTTATTTAAAACTTGCAGTAAATTAGCATAAGGAGTAATCAAATGCAAGAAAATTTTCCGGACAATCCAATAAAAAAGACCCGCAAAACCCGTAAAGATGTTTCAGCCTGGGAGCAAACTTTACGCTGGCTGGATGTAAAATGGTACAGCGAAAACAAGTTGCGGGAAAAACTCAATAAACTGCATTATCCCGCCGCAGATATTGAAGATGTAATCAATAAATGCCGCGAATACAATCTGGTCAACGACGAAGCACTTGCCGGAGAATTTGCCCGCAGTCAAAGCAGCCGCGGCCGCGGTTCACGCCGGATAGCCCAGGAGCTTTACCGCCACGGTTTGACCGGCGAAGCCGCCGAAAAAGCTCTTGCCTCCATAGCTCCCGACGAAGAAAACGCCTGCAAAAATGCTCTGCAAAGCAAACTTGCCAGTTGGAAAAACGAACCGGACTGGCGGAAACGCCGCGAAAAAGCATTCCGTTTTTTAGCCAACCGGGGCTTTGCTCTTGATACCATCTATGAAACACTTGACAGCGAACCTTCGCTGAATTATGAGTTGTAAGGCGAACGACTGTGTGATGGCAACTTGCAAATACTTTTGCCGGAAGACGGCATTTGGCGGCAAGGTACTCTGTTCTCATGCCCTCATATATTTTTCCATACTCTCCTGCAAAAAGTTACCTGAAAAATAACAAAATATCTGATTTGCGGTCTATTTTTATAAATATAACTCTTTGCCGGTGCGTTTCGGGTTTGCACAGTAGCAAAAATGTGCTAAATTACCGGAGAGTTTAATTTTAAGGGTGCAGTTGCCAGAAGTCCAGCCCTGCCTTTGAGCAGCATACTTTTGCCGGCAGCATCATTCAAGGAGGTTTTTTATATGTTTTTTGATCCGCTTTATCTTTTGTTTATGGTGCCGGGGTTGATTCTTGCCGGGTTGGCGAGTTTGTTTACCACTACGACTTTCAATAAATACTCCCGCGTGGCTTCTGCCAGCGGTATGACCGGGGCGGAAGCCGCACGGCGTCTGCTGGAAACAGCCGGTATTTACAATGTTACGATCGAACATGTAAACGGTATGCTTACCGACCACTACGACCCCACCAGTCATACTTTGCGGCTTTCCGATCAGGTTTATTCCAGCAGCAGTTTGTCGGCCATCGGCGTGGCCTGTCACGAAGCGGGACACGCCATTCAGCATGCCACCAATTACGGCCCGCTGGCTATGCGCAGTGCGTTGGTTCCGGCGGCAAACTTCGGCAGCAGTGCTTCTTACTTTATACTGCTTTTGGGGTTTCTTTTTCAGAGTCAGAGTATGATCCTTGTCGGGATCGTGCTTTTCAGTCTGGCGGTGCTGTTTACGCTGGTAACACTGCCGGTGGAATATAACGCCAGCAGCCGAGCCAAAAAACTTATGGTTTCTGCCGGAATCGTTTCCCGCGGTGAGGCCGCTTCTGCCGGTGCAGTGCTCAATGCGGCATTTATGACCTATGTGGCAAGTGCGGTAAGTGCTTTGCTTACGCTGCTTTATTACCTGATCCGCTCCGGCTTGCTCGGCGGCAGAAGCGACGATTGATATGGTTTGACGGTGCTATGCTTGAATTCGGTTTGACAGATTCGCGGCGTATATTTTATGCCGGAGAGTGTGTAAAATTTTTCTTCCGCAACAGCGAGCCTTTTCCCGGAGGCAGAGCCTTTTTGCGTACCAATATAGGTATGAGTGCCATCCGCCGCAAAGAGATCATCAATGAGGTGGAAAAAAATCAGCGGAGCGTCGGCAGGGATTGGCACGATCTGGAACTTAAAGCCCTTGACAGAAAATCTTTTGAACTTGATCTGATTCTGACCGAAACCGGCGTTTTTGAGCTGAAACCATTCTTTGCACCGGATGCGGAAAACGGGGCATTGCTCTGGGGCAATGGCGAAAATCTCAAGATCAAAGTCGAAGCGGCGGATAACTTCGGAGCCAATCTTATGTACACAGCTTTTGTCCGGCAGTTCGGCAGAAACTGTGGAGCCAAAGCTAATGAAAATGATGATGTTATCCGCAAACTCGATCAGGAAAATTATACTGTTATTCCGCCTTCCGGGACTTTCCGCGATTTGAAAAAGAAGCTGGATTTTATCTTCGGCACGCTCGGTTCGCGTATATTGCAGCTGCTGCCCATCCACCCGGTGCCGACAGTTTACGGCAGAATGGGCAGGTTCGGCAGTCCTTTTGCGGTGCTGGATTACTTTGCAGTCGATCCGGCGTTGGCGGAGTTCGATGAATGTGCCACGCCGCTGGAGCAGTTTGGCGAGCTGGTCGATGCCGTACACGCCCGCAAAGGCAGGATTTTTCTGGATATACCCGTTAATCACACCGGTTGGGCAAGCCGTTTGCAGACCGAACACCCGGAGTGGTTTGTCCGCGATCCGGGGAATAAACGCATTGAGTCGCCGGGAGCATGGGGAATCATCTGGGAAGATCTGTGCAAGCTCGATTACAGTTGTAAAGCTGTGCAAATGTATATGGCGGAAGTGTTTCTGTACTGGTGCAGAAAAGGCGTTGACGGGTTCCGTTGTGATGCCGGGTATATGCTGCCTGTGGAGGCATGGCGTTATATCGAAGCAAAGGTACGCAGTGAGTACCCCGATACGGTTTTTATGCTCGAAGGTCTGGGCGGCCCGCAGGATAAACAGACTGTATTGCTGAAAGATTGCGGTCTGGACTGGGCGTATTCGGAGCTTTTTCAGAATTACAGCCGCAGTGAGGTGGAAAATTATTCCGCTTATGCCGATATGATAAGTTCCACTGCCGGTACTCTGATAAATTTTGCCGAAACCCATGACAACAACCGCCTTGCCGCTTCCGGCGAAACTTTTGCCGTGATGCGTTGTGCCCTGATGGCTTTTATGTGCGATGCCGGAGCATTCGGTTTTACCAACGGCGTGGAGTGGTTTGCCAAAGAAAAAGTCGATGTGCATGAAGACCGTTCGCTCAACTGGGGCTCTGAACACAATATGGTGGATTTTTTACAGCGTTTGCACTGTATTATGCGACTGCACGGAGCTTTTTACGCCGGAGCGGAAAAACGCTGGTGCAATCACACTGCCGATCAGGCGTTGGCGATCCACCGCAAACGTTCCGGCGAACCGGTTCTTGGTTTGATAAATCTGGATTGCCGCAACAGTTCAACGGTGCAATTTCCGGCGGACTGGCTGCCGGGAAAAATTGATGAATGTTGTGATCTGCTCGGTTCCGGTGCTGTAAAGTTTGAAGTCGTCAACGGCGAATACCTTGTCCGGCTTGCTCCGGGCGAAGCCCGGTTGCTTGCCGCCGATAAAAAATACCTCAATATGGTGGATAATGAACTGAAAAGTCCTTTCCGTACTCCGGAGTTGATCCGTCAGCAGAAATTGGAATTATCGCTGGGCAAAGCATTGCTGGCGGCAAAAATCCCGCTTGATGGTTCTGTAAAAGATATGCTGGCAGATAAAAGCATTGATTGGAAAAATATTTTCCGCGGCCGGGCGGTGGCGGAGTTTTGCGACAAAATTGATACCAACCGTCTGGTCATGGTGCCGCCGGGGTGGTGTCTGGTCATCCGCAGTAAACACTCATTCCGTGCCGAGCTTAAAGACGGCGAAAAAACTTTGCGGTTCGAGCGTTCTGTGCGTTTGAGCGATCATGATTATTTTGCGTTGTTTTCGCCGCTTGATGCAGACGATATTCCGGAAAATGATCCGGTGCTGGAAATGACGGTTTTTGAAGAAAACCAAATCGTCCGCCGACAGAGTCATGTGCGGTATCTGACTAGCGATGACGACCGCGAAACGGTGAAACTGCACTTTACTGCTCAAGACCTGAAATCCGGCCCGCCTCGTCATGCTTTGGGCGTAAACGATCTGGGCGGTTATATGCAAGTGCCTGCCCGTTGGGGCGAACTGGTCAGCAAATATGATGCTCTGCTGGCGGCAAACCTCAACTCTGATTACCCCATTGACCGCCGGGTATTGCTGAGCCGGTGCCGGGTGTGGCTGGTTTTGAACGGTTTTTCGCAGGAAGTGAACTTTGCCGTGCAGAGTTGTTTCCGCTGTGGAACGGGCAATCTTGCCCGCTGGGAATTTGATGTCCCCGTAGGTCAGGGCAAGGCAGTCAAACTGGATATAACCGGCAGATTTGCTTTTAATGCCAACAGTTGTATATTGGAGTTCCGCCGCCGTCCGGCAGGAGGCAATACGCGGCTGCTGGCAGATAATATACCCGTGGAACTGATCGTGCGGTGCGATATTGACGACCGCGACAACCACAATGTAACCAAGGCCTACGCCGGAGCCGAAAGCAATTTTCCGGCGGCAGTTGAGGCAGTGGAGAACGGATTTGTTTTCACTCCCGGCAGAAATCAGCTTGCTGTAACTATGGACAGCTCCCGCTTTTACCGCGAAGATGAGTGGAAATATATGACCGAACTGCCGCTGGAAAGCTATTACGGTTTGGAGAATAAGTGCGATCTGTTCAGTCCCGGATATTTTTCCGGTTTACTTTGCGGCGGTCAGACCAATACGCTTACAGCACTGGTTCCACTGCCTGAAGTTCAAGCCGAATATCCCATGACTGACCGCTTCCCTGCCGCCGGGGATATAATGGAAGTGGCGGAAAATTCGCTCAAAACTTTTGTGGTCAAACGCAACGAATACCGCACGGTCATTGCCGGATACCCGTGGTTTCTGGATTGGGGTAGAGATACACTTATCGTATTGCGGGGGATGATCGCCGCCGGAATGTTGGACGAAGCACGGGATGTCATATTGCAATTTGCCGGCTTTGAAAAGCACGGCACCATACCCAATATGATCCGGGGAGATAATGACTCCAACCGCGAAACCAGCGATGCCCCGCTCTGGCTGGCTGTGGCAATAGCCGACTACATAAAAGCCACCGGTTCAAGCGAAATACTTTCAGTTCCGGCGGGAGCAAAAAAGCGTCCGGTACTGGATATTGTTGAGTCAATAGCTCATTATTATAAATGCGGAACCGGCAACGGGAGCTTTGCCGATAGAGAAAGCAATCTGATTTACAGTCCGCCGCATTACAGCTGGATGGATACCAACTATCCGGCAGGTTCGCCGCGGGCAGGGTATCCGATCGAGATACAGGCATTGTGGTTTGCTTTGCAGAATATGCTTGCAGTGTACAACAGTGATTATCAAGCCGGTGCCGTGCA
Organism: Lentisphaerota bacterium; assembly: GCA_015061885.1. Classification (GTDB taxonomy): domain Bacteria; phylum Verrucomicrobiota; class Lentisphaeria; order Victivallales; family Victivallaceae; genus SIG78. Next base: position 11,519 of record SUVS01000034.1, on the reverse strand, counting down.
GACCGCCAATTCCATAAAAGAGTATTTTTATCTGCCGGAATACGGGCGTTTCAGCGATTGTCTGCACGCTTTGCCGGATACGCCCGCCGCAGGAGCCGTGCCGGATAATGCCGTGCGGCCCAATGCTCTTTTTGCCGTTACCCTGGGGGCGGTGAATGATGAAGAAATGAGAAAGTGCATTGTTGAAAGCTGTGGAAAACTGGTGATTCCCGGAGCGATACGCAGTCTGGGGAATTTTCAGGTGATACCGCCGCTGCCGGTAAAACTGCACGGCAGATTGCTGAATAACCCCGATTATCCGTATATCGGGCATTATTGCGGTGCGGAAGATACTTCACGCAAGGTTGCATACCATAACGGAACTGCCTGGTGCTGGCCGTTCCCAAGCTATGTGGAAGCGTTTTATCAGACCGGCGGCGATAAGGTGCTGGATGCCGCCAGAGCTTTGCTCAAATCCAGTTCACAATATTTCAATGACGGTTGTCCGGGGCAACTGCCGGAAGTCGCCGATGGTGATTATCCGCACAACTGGGGCGGCTGTGCGGCACAAGCCTGGAGCGTAAGCGAATTCTACCGGGTGGCAAAACTTTTACGCTTGTAATACATATTAAGGTAATTGCCCAGCTGTTAAATTGCCCGGAGGGAACAATCAGATCAAGAACACACAGAATAAGAAAATATCTGCGTGATTTTCCGGAAGAATACGAATAAATAAAGGTATCATCCGGAAAGATTTTAACATCTTTCCGGATGATAAAAAAACATCAAAATACTTGAAAAATCAAGATTGTAAAACCGTAGTAGAGAAAAGTCCCATAATGCTGTACTTTCCTGCGAAAAATCGATACATCATCCTCTTGCAGTTTATTGGCTGTCAAGCTCATCCGTAAAATAAACTTACCGTTTGGCGGGCAGGAGCTCCAGCCAGTAGTTATTGGGACAAACAACAAGTGCTGTCGGGAGCGGTTTTTGAATCATCTCTTATAACGCACCTGTTGGATTTTACGGCTCCGTTGGGGAGTTTGCCGTTGTGGCGGAGTCTGCTGATCGTTATTTACCACCCCATCCTGATTGGCGTGAGAAAGTTTCCATGCCGGATCACGCAAATCGCCGATGGCATAAACCATCACCCAGTATGGATTTACATCACGCTGGGTCAGACGGCTGTTTTGCGTTTTCCTTTCGTAAATCTCCCAGCGGAAAGCGGCTTTGCCGCGTTTGTTGCCGTCGTAAACGATTCTTTCGTGCGGAGCAAGTTTTACAAATGCGTTACGCAAATGCGTTGGCACTGCATCGCCACGCAATGCCAATGCCCGGGCGGTATGCAGCAATGCGGCACGCTCTTTTTCATTGAGTTCTTCGTAATATTCCGGCGAAGTAGCCGCACAACCGCTCAAAATTATACCCAACACGCTGAAACAGAACAGAATAAAGCTGTTTTTCATAAATTTCACACTCCTTTATTTTTTGATATGTGCTGTTACCAGCGAGGCACACAACCGTTCAAAACTTATATTCATACATGCCGCCGCTTTCGGTACCAGACTGGTAGCGGTGAATCCCGGCAGACTGTTGCCTTCAAGAATATACGGCACATTATCATCATCGCCGATGATAAAATCCACCCGCACCAGGTCGCGGCAGTTGAATTCACAATAAAATTTTACTGCCAGTGCCTGAAGCATTTTCTGTTCTTCTGAAGAAATCCGCACCGGCGGGCAGAAATACTCCGTATGGCCGTTAGCGTAAATATATTTGGCATCGTAATCGTAAAATCCACCGGGAGGACGGATCTCCACGACTGTCATCGCCTGACCGAGCACCACCGGCACTGTACACTCCCGGCCGGCAATGAATTTTTCTGCCAGCAGTTCACCGGCTTGCTCAAGCAGTGCCGGGAGCTTGGCTTGCCACGCGGCAAGATCGTCGATTTTTTCGATCCCCACAGTAGAGCCTTCGCACGGCACTTTGACCACTACCGGAAAAGTCATATCTGCGGGGGGCGTGTTCAGGTGTTCTGCAGTGATCGTCCAGTCCGGAGCCGTGGGCATATTGAGTTTTTTCAACCGGGCTTTGGTCTTGAGTTTGTCCATCACCAGTTCCGAAGCCTCACTGCCGGAACCGATGAACTCCAGATGGTGTTCTTCCATAAGTTTCTGCAAAGCTCCGCCTTCGCCCCAGCCGCCGTGCAGTACCGGGTGGATAATATCAAACTTTTCCGCCCCGGCGGGGATCTCCAGCTTCTTCAAATCAAAGGTTCCGACTTTGTAGCCGCCGTTACGCAGAGCGTTGGCGACTGCCGCACCACTGCGGAGCGATACTTCGCGTTCGGAGCTGTCGCCGCCCATGAATACTGCCACCGAAGGTGCGACAGCCTGTTCGTAAATCTTTGCAGTATTTTCAGGTTGGATGAATTTTACTTCCAGCTCCAGATAAAGTCCGAACTTTTCAGCAATACTTTTGCGGACATTTCCGGCAAGAGCAATGAAATCTTTTTCGCTGGCACCGCCTTTGTTGACCAGATAATTGCCGTGTTCACTGCTTACATACATTGCTCCGGCAACACTGCCTTTGAGTCCGGCAAGATCAATGAGTTTACCGGCCGGGTCAGCCGCCCCGGGGTTGCGGAATATGCACCCGGCAGTCCGTCCGGCGGGTTCTTTACGGCGACGGGCAACGAGTTCGCTCTGCACCAGCAGTTCTTCCTGTTCCGGAGTGCTGGCGGCAAGCTGAAATTCTGCGGCCGTAACGATAACATTTTCTGGTATGCCCGAAGAACGGTAACGCCATTCAATATTTTTTGCTTCGCTTGCCCATGCCGTCCCATCGTGATAAAACCCACGCAGACGCACGAGTTTATCGCTTATAAGCGTGTTGTTGGCTCCCGCATTCATGCGTAAAGCTCCGCCGACTGTACCCGGAATACCGGCAAGTTTGCTCATGCCGCCGAAGCCTTTGACGGCGGCGAATTTCACTGTTTCCGGCAGTTTTGCCCCGCCCCCGGCAACCAGACGGCCGGTGTCGTCGCAACTCATGGCGGTAAATTCGCCCTTCAGCCGGACGATCACGCCGTTGTAAGGCTCATCGCAACCGACAAGGTTACTGCCGCCGCCGATGAGAAAAATATTTATACCGTTGGCGTGAGTATATTGCAAAAGTTCAGAAAGTTCTTCATCATCTTCCACATCTGCCACCAGCGGAGCCGCTGAACCGACTCCCAGCGTGGTAAGCTGAAAATAGTTGACATTCTGCCGGAATTTTATATTGCTTAAATCATTGGTGATCTTGCTTATATCCATAAAAAGCCGCCCTTGTCTTATTTGGAATAGACTTTTCCGGCATCAAAGACCGTTTCTTCAGTTTCAACGAGACCGTTTTCCGTAACTTTGCGGTAAAAACAGCTGCGGTGGCCGGTGTGGCACGCCCCGGGGCCGAGCTGTTCTATCTTGAAAATGACCGTATCAAGATCGCAATCAACGAGAATATCTTTGATTACCTGTAAATGGCCGGAACTTTCGCCCTTTTTCCAGAGCTGTTGACGACTGCGGGAGTAGTAGGTGGCATAACCGCTTTTGAGCGTTTCCTGCCAGGAGTCCTCATTGATGTACGCCATCATAAGTATTTCGTTGGTTTTGTGATCCTGGGCGATGGCGGGAATCAAGCCGCCGCATTTTTCAAAATCGAGCTTTACTGACATAATACAACTCCGCTTTCCAATGCCAAATAAAAGAGTGGTGCGTTATATATGAAACTATCCAAAACATCCAATATGCCGCCCATGCCGGGTATCCAGTCGGCAGAATCTTTGATCCCGGCGACCCGTTTGAGTTGCGACTCGGTCAAATCCCCGGCAAAACTGCCGAGAAATGCGAGAAATCCGAATATGAAAATATTTGCCACGCTCAAACTTATGCAATTAAAATGCACCAGCAGTGCAGTTGTTCCAATCGAGAAAAACGCCGCCCCGACCGTGCCTTCCCACGATTTTTTCGGGGAAATCGTGGGAACGATCTTGTGGTTGCCGCCTTTCATAAGTTTATTGGAAAGCATTCCGACAATGTATCCGCCGGTATCGGAAGCCTTGGTCGCCAGCACCAGAGCGAGAAAGATCAACGCTCCGTATTTGAGATAGATCCCCACCAATGCGATTACCGGCAGCATGGCAAAAAGCACCACCCCGGGAGTAACAAAAGCTCCGGCCGCCGCCAGGAGCTTATTCTGTTCGCGGCAGAAAAGAGTTTTGAGCATCAGAACTGTAAAGACAAAAACCAATATCCCCGGTAATCCGGGCAGATACCGCATCTGTTCCGGAAAAACAGAGGCATAACCATATTTAGCCAACAGCAAAACCGATACCAGCAATGCCAATACGCTGTGAACGGGTAACTGAATTTTGCGGACAAGGTTACAGCTTTCCCAAACCACTGCCAACGCAAGCACCGGGGCGATCACCATAAAAATGATTCTGCCGTAAGGCTGCCAGAACACCACTGTAAATGCCAGCAGCAAAAGCAGCGGGAAGCTGATCAAACGATACTTCAACATAAATTTTTCTCCTGTAAAATATAATTAAACCCATGAGGTGATTTCAAAACTCCTCAAAAGTCGTCAAAGGCACAACCTTCGCCTTTGTTTTGAACGATTTTTGAAATTACCTCCTATGAAAAATCAATCCGTCATTTATCCGTCATTTATCCGTCATTTGAGCTTGTTATCACAATAACGCAAGGCGTTATAACAATATTACAAAGGCGATTCAACGCTCTGAAACATCAAACTGCCGGCATGTTACACTATCCCGTTTTCATGTGCGTTACGGATGCCATGCGTATTTACTGAATCGTACTTTTTACAACAGGTCGCAAATACCGCCTTGAATCTGAAGTTTGTACAGTTGCAAGGATGACCGGTGAAACACAAATCTAAAATACATCCGGGAGCAAAAAAATGCAAACAAAAATAACAAATTTTATGGGGTGGATTTGACGCACGAACACATGCAATTACAGAATATTGAAAAATAATTGTTGCTTGAGGTAATTTCATAAGTCATTTTAAACAGTTTTTTACTTGCATAATTCATCAAGTAAAGCTATATTACCTCGGATATAGTTATTTGCAAGGTAATAAAAAAGCATGTTTGAAAACTTGAAACCCAAAATCAAAGCAGGATCGTTCCGGCAGAGTTGCATCTGCCTTGCAATCTTTTGTCTCTTTGCCGGGTTTTTAAGCATGTTGACTCTGCTGGAACCGGAAGTGGAACTGCGTTGTTTCATTGAAGAAGTCAGCAATTCACACCTGACCGCTTTCCCCGGCGGGGATGTGGACAACGAAGCCGCCGTCCGCTGGAACTGCCGGCAACGCACCAATACAGCTTTGCGGCTGGATAACCGCAACAACTTCAGAGCCGCTCCACCCGTACAGAACAGCAGTGCTGAATTCCAGAACATTCCGTGCAGTGAAATTCTGTTCGCTAACAGTTTTTTGTGGCATAATCAGCCATTATTAACATATTATCGCAGGCTGTGGCAAAAAATATTGCCGCCCCGGGCGGGGCCTTGTGCCTGACTTGTTGATATTGTTTCAGCCGGGAAGATATTTTTGTTATATTGCGGTTGTTAAAACTTCCCGGCTTATCTTGAATTTGATGAGTTGACCGTTCTGAACTTGTAAGAACGGATCAAAAAAATTTGGAAAGATTTAATAATGAAAGATTATTTACGGCTCAGAACTTTTCTGGTGTTGGGTGTGATTGCTGTTTTTGCCTGTGCCATTCACCCCCTGAAGCCGCTGGATTTTTATGAAACTTTTACCGCATCGCTCAAAGCTGATGCCGATGCAAAGAAAGTTGAAAGCGTCATCGCTCATGCCCGTGCCGCCCAGAAACAGCGTGCCGACCTCTATCCGGCGGCGGCAGTATTGGCAAGTGCAGATGCCCAGAACATTGAATTGAAGGAGTTGACTGTTTTTGAACAGGCATTCGACAACTCCGAAGTCGTCAGCAATATCCGCAAACGGGCGTCAAGCTCGATCCGTCTGGGGCTTGACCTCAACGGCGGTGTGGAATTCGTGCTGGATCTGAAACCCGACTACGCGGCACTTGCCGCCAGCGGGGTCAGCTACGACGAAGCACAGAAAAAACTTAAAGAAAATTTCCGCGAATACCGCGATCTTGCCATGGAAGCATTGCGTAAGCGGTTGGAATCTCAAAACATTTTTGAAAGCGAAATCGCTCCCTTTGCGGCAACGGCACTGTCGCTGAAAGCCCCGATAGTTTCAAAAGACGAAAAAGACAAATTGCAGAAGCTCATCAGTATGAGCAACAAACTGGAGTTCCGTCTGGTGCATCCCCGCTCAAGCGAGATCATCGCCAACAACGGCATCGTGCCGGTGGGGTACGAGCGTTTGCGGGAAGTTTCCGGCAGAAAAGACAACTCCGGAAACATTTACATTGTGGAAAAACGCCCGCAGATGACCGGCAATGCCGTTGACCGGGCACAGGCGGTGCAGATCCAGTACGGTTCGATAGCTATTTCGCTGAAATTCAACAGCAAAGGTGCCGCCGGGTTTGCCCGCGTTACGGAAAAAAATGTCAAGCGGCAGCTGGCGATCGTGCTGGATGGCAAACTCTATTGTGCCCCGGTAATTCAAGACCGTATTGCCGGAGGGCAGGCCGAAATAACCGGCAGATTTTCCATGGAAGAAGCCAACAATATTGCCGACGCCCTCAACAGCGGCAGTTTCCCGTTTCAGGTGGAAGTGCAGGCCGTTTACGACACCGATCCCACGCTGGGTGCGGATAATGTCAGCAACGGTATCCACGCCGGGTTGATCGCACTGGTGCTGCTGGCAGTATTTATGATAGTGTATTACCGTCTTGCCGGGGTCATTGCCGTAACAGCACTGGTTGCCAATGTGGTGCTGATCCTCGGATCAATGGCGGCATTCGGAGCAACGATGACCATGCCGGGGATCGCAGGTATTATCCTGACTCTGGGGATGGCGGTCGATGCCAACGTGCTGGTTTTTGAGCGGATGCGTGAAGAATTCGACCGGGGCAAATCTCCGGCGGCAGTAATCAGCAACGGCTTCAAGCAGGCGTATTCAGCGGTGCTTGACGGTAACTTGACTACTCTGGTAGTGGCGTTGATTCTGATTTATTTCGGCACCGGTGCGGTAAAAGGTTTTGCCGTCAGTCTGGCGATCGGGATCATTGCAAGTTTGTTTACGGCACTTTTCATGAGCCGGGTGCTGTTCGACTGGGTATTGGTCATCAAGCCGGACATCAAACTTTCGATGTTGAGATTTTTCAGCAATCCGTCCATACCGTTCCTGCGTCAGAGCAAGGTTGCAATGATCGTGTCGCTGGTGCTGATCGCGGCAAGTTTTCTGCTTTTTGCCGTAAAGGGCAGAAATATATTGAGCGTGGACTTTACCGGCGGAACTCTCTTGAGTTATTCATATAAAGAACGCATTGCCGTTGCCGATCTGGAAAAAACTTTGCAGGAAAAAGATCTCCCCGCCAAAGTTACCTACAAAAGCAGTGCTTCGCAAAACGATAACCGTAAGCTGGAAATATTGCTGCGTGAAGGTTTTGAAAAGAAATTTTCCACCGGCAACAGCGGCATCGGCGAACATATTCAGAATCTGCTCAACAAACAATATCCCGATTTACAGCTCAAAGACGGTTCGTCAACCATAATCGGAGCGTTGGTCGGGGCGGAAATGACCCGCAATGCAGTTATATCGCTGCTGCTGGCATTTCTGGGTATGATCATCTATGTATCGCTGCGTTACGAGTTCAATTATGCTCTTGCCGGTATTCTGGCACTGGTGCATGATGTGATAATTTCGCTGGGTGTATTCATCCTTACCGGCCGGGAAATGAGTCTGCCGGTGGTAGCGGGTCTGCTGACGATCATCGGTTATTCTATCAACGATACGATCGTTATTTTTGACCGTATCCGCGAAGAACGCAAACTGCATCCGGAAAAGAGCTTTGAAGAGATCGTGGATGACAGTTTGAACCGTACCTTGAGCCGTACCGTGCTGACCAGTCTGACCACCTTCCTGGTGGTGGCGGTCATGCTGGTCGCCGGAGGTATCGCCATCAGCGACTTTATGCTGGTGATCGTATTGGGTATTATCATCGGCAGTTATTCGAGCTTGTATATAGCGTCGCCGGTGATCGTGTTTTACAATAAATTAAGGAAAAAGAAAGGTCGTGCCGCAACCGCAGAAACAGTCGGCATGATCTGAAAAGGAAGAGTGAAAGAGAATATTTTCACTGACAGGAGAGTATTGGTATGAAGATGGGAAAAATATTTTCACGCAAATCCCTTTTGCGTTTATATGCAAAAATCGTCCGCGAAAAGGCGGATGCCAAATACATAGCACGCGGTTGGGCAATAGGGATGTTTTGCGGATGTTTTTTCCCGTTCGGGATTCAGCTTCTGATTTCGATACCTGCGGCGTTTATTTTACGCGGCAGCAAGATCGGGGCTACGCTGGGTACTCTGCTTACCAATCATGTAACAATATTTTTCATTTATCCGCTGCAATGTTATGTCGGCGACCGCTTGATGGGCGGCCGCCTTTCCTGGGAACAGATAAAAGAAGTTATGGCCAATGTATTGGAAAAACAGAGTTTTGAGTCGCTCTTTGAACTGGGCTGGCACTTGACTGTGGCATTTTTCATCGGAGGAGCCATCCTCACAGCAATAATGACTCCGCTGACCTATGTCGGCGTAAAAAATCTGGTAATAAAAAGGCGTGAAAGACGCCGGAATATTTCCACAGGAAAATAACATAACTGTTGCTCCCGGATAGTTTTTTACGGCAGATGGGGTCTTCAAAAATACCATGTCCCATCCGCCGGGGAGTAATAATAAATGAGTTTAATAGATTGGCTTATATTGCTCATACCTGCAGCAATAGTTATGGGTGTGGGTATTTATTCAACCAAATATGTCCGCAGTGTGGCGGACTTCCTTTCTGCCGGACGCGTGGCAGGGCGTTATGTCATCAGCGTCGGCGACGTGGCGGCGGCACTTTCCATCATCGGGCTTGCCGCTTACGTTGAAGTGCATTACAAAACCGGTTTTGCTCTGGTATTCTGGAACAATATACTTCTGCCGCTGGGCGTAATAATAAGTCTGTTCGGATACTGCACCTACCGGTTCCGCGAAACCAAAGCCATGAGTCTGGGGCAGTTTCTGGAAATGCGTTACAACCGGCCGTTCCGTATTTTTGCCTCGTGCTTACGCAGTATATCCGAAATGCTCGCCAATATGATCATGCCGGCGATCGCGGCACGGTTCTTTATCTACTTTCTGGACTTGCCGCACACGATCAATATTTTCGGCTTGCAGCTTTCGACCTTTGTCGTGATCGTAACGATCTGTTTGACGATGGCGATCACACTGATCTGCTGCGGCGGAACATTGTCGCTGCTTATCACTGACGCACTGCAGGGCATGATCCTTTTCCCGCTGATGGTGGTTTTTGTGATCTTCATATTGTGGAAGTTCAACTGGTCAACTGATATTGTGCCGGTTATGAGCGACCGGGTGGCAAACGAGAGCTTCCTCAATCCGTATGATATATCCGACTTGCGGGACTTCAATTTGCTGACAGTCATTCTGGCAGTGGTAACAACCATCATCCACCGTGCCAGCTGGATCGGTGCCGGTTACAGCACCGCCGCCAAATCGCCGCACGAACAGAAAATGGCAGGTCTGCTCGGCACCTGGCGTGGAGCTTTGAACGCACTCTTTTATGTATTGATCGCCATCGGGATCATCGTGATGATGAATCACAAGAGTTTTGCCACCGATGCCCGGCTGATCAAAGTGGCGTTAAGTGACCATATTGCACAGGAACTGGTCGCCCCGGAAAAACGCTCTGACTTTGTTCAACGCATTTCCAATGTGCCGGCACAAGTGCATACCATCGGCAAAGATGCACCTCTGTCGCAGGAAAAAAATCTGGATACCCCGGTACTCAACGCCGCTCACGAAGCATTTAAAAGCTACGAAGGCGAAGCCGAAGGCAATGCCAGATTTCAGGAATACCGCACGCTTTATCACCAGCTGATGATGGCTTCGGCAATGCGTGAAATGCTGCCGCCGGTCATCATGGGGCTTTTCTGCCTGCTGCTGGTACTGGCAATGATCTCTACTGATGATACAAGAATTTTCAGTGCCAGTCTGACCTTTACGCAAGATGTGATATTACCTTTGATGAAAAAACAGCCTACGCCCAAACAGCACATGTGGCTGTTGCGTTGGGCATCCATCGGGGTGGGTGTGTTCTTTTTGTGCGGCAGTTTCTTTATGTCGCAGCTGGACTACATCAATTTGTTTGTAACGCTTATGTGCATGATGTGGCTGGGCGGTTGCGGACCGGTGATGATCTTCGGTCTTTACAGCCGTTTCGGGAACACAGCGGGGGCATTTGCTTCACTGATTTCGGGTATGCTGCTATCTTTTGGCAGTATATTTGTTCAGCGTAACTGGGCAGACATCGTTTACCCGTGGCTGTTGAAAAACAACTGGGTGGAACCGGTGGGGAAATTCCTGGAAACCGTTTCATCCCCGTTGAACCCCTATGTGGTCTGGAAGATGAACGCAGTAAAGTTTCCGATCAACTCCTACGAACTTTATCTCCTGACAATGATAATTACACTGCTTATCTACATAGGTGTTTCGGCAGCGACCCAACGCAAACCGTTCAACCTTGACCGTATGCTGCACCGCGGTATCTACAATACTGACGGCGAAAAGAAAGAAAAGATGCACTGGTCATGGAAAACCGTGTTCAGCAAACTTATCGGGATCACACCGGAATATACCAAATCAGACCGGGTCATTGCCTGGAGCGTATTTATTTACAGCTTCATATATAAATTTGCTCTGGCATTCATTCTGGTGATAATCTGGAACAGTGTAACACCGTGGCCTATCGAGTGGTGGGGGCATTACTTCTTTATCACAACTTTGCTGATACCGGGGATTGTGGCATTTATTTCCACCTTCTGGTTCGGTATCGGTGGAGCCATTGATATGTTCAGATTGTTCCGCGATCTGGAAAAACGCACTGTTGACCCGCTGGATAACGGTGCGGTGGAAGGCAATGTTTCGCTTTCGGACAAAGCTAAATTCTCCGAAGCCGAAGCCCGTGCCGAAGCCGAAAAAGATAAATAAAAATCCATTGTTCACGCTCGGTTTGCCGAATGTATTCCGGCAAACCCGAGGCAACAAACTGCATTGCGGAAGTTATAGTTCAAACATCTCGTTGAGGAGCTGAAAAAATAGAAAAAAGGTGTTGCAAAACTTTTGATGTTGTTTGCCAGCAGCACACGCGGCGGCACGCCGCGATAGGGCGGTCAGCCCCGCGAACGCATGGGAAGGCAGTTTGCCGGATAAATTCCGGCAAACCGAGCGGAAATGTTCCGCGAAGCATCTCCGGTGTTGAGCGAAGCTCCCGGCGTTTGAGGGCACCGCGTCAGCGGTGGTTAA
>SUVS01000089.1 GCA_015061885.1 Lentisphaerota bacterium | reverse complement strand
ATTAAAACGGTTTACAAATGCCAAAGCGTGGGAGGACTATTGGCAAAACAAAATGAATTGTGTAGGCAATGTTGTTATCAACATTGGAAATTATAAATGTTTTTCACAAAATTTAGGACAATAACAATAACGGAGAAGCGTAATGGTAAAAAAAGTATTTTTGCTGTTGGCGGCAACAACTGTTTTTTCGCTTGCGGCAGCGGAGCCGGTGAATCTGGCTTGGGGCAAAAAAGTTATTTACGCGGTGGCTCCCGACAACCCCACCGACCCCGATTGCACCAAACTTACGGATGGCAAAATTAATCTGCCGCCGCAAGCCGGTAAAAATTCTGCCAACGAGTATTTTGACGAACTGCGTCAGAACTATGCCGGCGGCGAAACCATGAGCAAAAATCTGACCGCCGGATGGCATTGGAAAGGCTCCAAAGATACCGAATACGGTCTGGCACTGGCGGTCGATCTGGGGAAGGCGGAAGTTTTGAGCAAAGTCCGGCTGCGGGCGGCGAGTTTCACGAATTATATGTACCGTTTTTCGCTGCCGCGCGAAGTGATTGCCGTCGGCAGTATGGATGGCAAAAATTTCTATAAGATCGGCATGGTGGCAAAAGTTACCAGCGAACTTGCTGAAGATTTCCCCCAAGATGCCGTGCCGCTTAAGGTTTACGAAAAACGCAACCAGTGGCGTACCTTTGCCATTGATGCCGAGGGCGTGGAAGCCCGCTATGTAGGCTTGATAATCAAGCCGGAAGGTTTTATGTTTTACTGCGACGAATTTCAGGTGCTTGCCGGAAAAGTCCGCAATGAAGCACGCAATAAAAAAATCTACACTCCTGATAACCGTCAGCGGTTTGCCATCGGCAAAGGTCTGGCACCGGCGGATGAAGTACTGTTCTGCCCGCACGACGGCGAACTGGTGGTGCCGGAAGATGATTTCTTTGCTCCGCAGCTTTTGTATTTCCGCGATTTCCGTACCGGCAAAGTCAAAAAAGATTATACATTTTATATGACTCTGCCCGCCGGAGTGGAACTGGTGCAGACCAAACTCCTGAAAGAGCAGTTTACCACCACGGTGAATTTGAACCGCGATCAGAGCCGCACCCTTGCTTTAACGCCCAAAAATCACAAATACAAACCCCATTTAGGCAAATTGCTGGCGGGCAAGCAAATCGGGCCGTTGTATTTCAGACTGGCTGGCAAACTTGCCGATAATGCTTCTGCAACTTTTGCGGTGCGGGCCGGAGATAAATTTTATACGCCGGTAACGGTGCCGGTCAGAAGTCTGAAATTTCCGCAAAACACCCCCGGCAAACAGCCTTTTTCCGCAAGCATAACCTGGATGCCGGAAGTTTACGCCATGGATTGGCCGGATTTTGTTAATGTTTACCGAAAGACCGGCTTCAACGGGGTGCCGATCTTCCCCTATCAGTGGCATTACATGAAGCCCGCCCGCGGAAGTGGTTTTGTGGAAGAATCGCGGAGCTTTGCCGAAAAAGTCCGTAAACATAATATGGATATTATTCAGGTGGAATCCGCCATTCACGCCATAGTCTGGCGGGGGGAACAGCCCTGTACCTACAAAGGGGCGAAAGTTTTCTGCATGTCCTACCGCGGCGAACGCTTCCAGAAACATTTGGAAGATCTCAAAAATGCCAGCAAACTGATCAAACCGGCGATGGTCATCTGGGATATTGAACTGGTCGGCAAATCGTTCGGCGGCAATATCAATAATATATTGAAGTGCGACCGGTGCAGTAAGGGCGTCAAAGAGTCCGGCTTGAGCGTGTCTGATTATATCCTCAAGTGCGGCAACGATATTTATTCGCTGCTGCGGAAAGCTCATACCGAGGGTGCCGGCCATACTCCGAAATTCGGGCAGTACGATGTTTTTGCCGGTCAGAAAGAGCTGTTGAAACACGCCTACCATTATGCGTGGGATTTTGACGGCAACTACCCGCACACACTTGATCTTGCCATGCCGGCACTCTATACTGCCGGTTTATTTGATGTAAATCACAACCGGATACGCGACCAGTACAAACGCCTGCAGAAAAACTGGGTGGTTTCCAGCTGGGTGACACCGGGCGTGTATGGTTATTGTTCGCCGAAAAAGATGGAACATCTGGTCTATGAGCATATTCTCAACGGCGGCAATATAATGATTTACAGCGTGTACGAAATGCGTACTCCGCGTCAACTCTACAGCTTTGCCAAAGCGTTCCAGACACTGGGTTTATACAGTAAACTGCTGCACGAAGGCAAGGTCGATCTGGATTTCAAAGTCAACAACAATAAAGTTGCCGTTACCCGTTTTGCTTCGGAAAAAGAGGCTCTTATTTACATAGCCAACTACTCCAGTCCGGAGCGGGAAAGTTTTGAGCTGAATTTGCCCGCCGGAAGTGTGGTTGCCGCCTCCAGCAGTGCCGTAAGCGTAAAAACGGGCAGGAACAGTTTACAGCTTGCTCCGGCAGAATTTGTTTTGATTTACACCCCATTGAAATAAGGAATATGTTTTATGAAAAAAGAAATTTTCGGTGCCGCTTTGAGCGGTCTGCTCCTTGCCGGCTGCTGCTGCAATACCTGTTTGGATTTTAAGGAAGTCGATACCGCGGACTATCCTGTGTATGCAGTGAAAAACAATGAAAAGATCGTCATAGACGGCAAACTTGACGAAAAAGTGTGGCAGCAGTGCCTCCCTGCCAATCTTATAAACATACCGTTTTTCAGAGGTTACGGCAAAGCGTTGGCAAATGTCAACAAAGATAAATTTCAGGGTGCGGAAATCTATTTGGCTTACGATAAAGATTATCTTTATGTTGCCGGCAGATTGGCCGATGAGGATATTATCCAGTACGATAAAAACCATCAGGCACAAAGTTACGCCACCGGCGATACTTTTGAGCTTTTTCTCAAGCCGAAAAACAAACCTTATTACTGGGAAATTTATGTTACACCGCAGAATTCCCGCAGCAGTTTCTTTTATTTGAGTCCCGGAGCCGGTACATCGTATTCCCGCAATATTGTGCATTTTATAAAAGGTATGCGTTCGGCGGTTCAGCTCAATGGCACGCTCAACGATACCGACGACCGCGATACCGGCTGGACTTTTGAGCTTGCCATACCCGTAAAAGACCTGGCGGAAAAGGGTGTGCCGTTTGACGGCAAAGTTCCGTGGCAGGCGTTACCCGCCCGTTATAACTATGATGTGAATTTCCGCTATGTACAGCTTTCGACCTATCCGCCGACCCCGGTCGCCGGGAATCATCTGGTGGAATATTACGGCGATATTCAGTTCAAATAATCGGAGGGTGAAAATATGAAGAGAGAATTTCTGCTTGCCTTTGCCGCTGCGTTTTTAAGTTTGCCGCTGTTGGCAGAAGGCGTTCTGCCGTGGGAGGGCAAATGGGTTCAGGGGCCGTGTTCTTCGGCATCGGCTCTGAAAGTTGAAGGCAATAAAGTTGTGGGCGTAGTGGAAATACCCCGCAAAAATATGAAATACGCCCGTTATTCGGCAGATAAAAAAATCACGCCCGTCAAAGGCGATTTTGAGCTTTCAGCCGTGCTGGATTATGCGACCAAAGATAAACTCTTTCTGGGTTACGCTTATATTCAGGCGGTCGATACAGCTAATAAAGCGATGGCGGGAGCCGGACTCTACGACGGCTGGGAAAAGTCGCTCTGCCGTAATTATGGCGGTATTGCCGGGAGCAACGCAAAACTTCCCCGCAAAGATTTGCCGTTTGACGGTTCGCTGGCGTTGAAGATCCGCCGTCAGGGCAAACTTTTTACCATTATGATAAACGGTGCGGTTGTTATGCAAAGCGAAGGTTCGACTGCCGATCTGGGGCGTATCAGACTGGTATTCCAGACCGATGCCCGCAAGGGGGTGCATTACGGAACTTTTGAGTTCAAAGATATAAAAGTTGCTCCTTTGAGTGCCGGTGAACCGGCGGCGGCTTCGGTTTTTGACGAAACTTTTAAGAACAGTTTTTCTGCGGACTGGGTCGCCGTGCGTCAGATAGGCAACAAGGGGTTTGTTTATGACGAAAAAGAACCGGCAATGACCATTGTCGGGTTCAAAGAGCTTGAGGTTACGCCCAAAACTAAAAGTGTGCAGTATATGCTCCGGCGGAATTTTACTGAAATCAAAGGCGATTTTTCAGTGTTGCTGGATATGGCATGGGATCTGCCGGCGGACAAGGCATTTCTGGGGGCGGCAGATATTCAGCTTGTAACCAGTAACGGTGCGGTGATCGCCGCCGCCGGTCTGGTCGATGGCTGGATAAAAGGTTCGGCACGGGCAAGTGCTTCTATCGGCAAAGAGTATCTGAAAAAGCGGATGGATCAGCCCGACAGCAAGAGTGAAATTTTCCGCATCGAACGCAAAAACGGCATGGTGGCAGTTTATATGGGTGCGGAAAAACTGCTGGAAAGTGCCAATAATAACGCATTATGGGCGGTGCGTTTCCGCGTATCGCAGAATATGTTTTTTGATAAAGAAGGCAACAACTTGAGCAAGTTCGGCAGATTCACCGTCAAACGCATCGCCGTGGATGCTGTACACGGCGGCATACAATAGTTATGGTTTTTTTGACAAATCATAACTTGTATGATATATTTACCTTTGATAACGGATATTAGTAATATAATCCAGCAATTTCAGAAAAATTAGAACAATTACCCCAAATAATGTAACAGATCATGGCAAAATACCGGGAAATCTATCTTAAACTGGCAAAACAGATCGTCAATGGCGAGCTGGCTCCCGGTACACGCCTTTTATCCAGCACCGAGCTGGCACAAGCTGAAAATATCAGCTACATAACCGCCCACAAAGTCTATGAACTCCTGTGCCGCAACAATATGGTCGAAGCCCGCCGCGGGCAGGGCTTTTTTGTGCGGAAACCCAGCGAAAGCGTCTATCAGTTTACCGATACATTGAGTGTGGGCAAAATCGGGATGCTTTTAAGCATGGTTGACCGCTCTTACAGCGATTTTTATCACAAACTCGTGTTGCGTCTGCTCAACAGCGGTTCGGCTCCGACAGCGTTGGGATACAGCTGGATGATGGAGAATTTTTCCTGCGAAAAAGCCAAAAAGGTTCTGTTGAGTTTTGCCGCATCGGGTATCGAAACTTTGATAATCCGCGGCGATGCCCATTTCCCCTACAAGGCGTTGTGGGAAGTCCGGAACGCTTTCAGGAAAATAATCTTTGTAAAATTTTGTTAATGTCCCAAATTTTGTGATGGGACGAGTTGTTTGACAAAAGTGCATCTGACCTTTATTTTTTAGTAACCTAACAAAAAAAATAAAGGAAGGATCAGATGCGTAATAAAATTACTATGG
>SUVS01000033.1 GCA_015061885.1 Lentisphaerota bacterium | reverse complement strand
CTTCGCCCGGCAAAAGGGGCGTTTCCGGCAGTTACCGCTACGGGTAGCTGCCGCAAACTACCTTTCACCGGACTGTGGTTCTGCTCTTTGCCTTTGTTTTGAATGACTTTTGAAATCACCTCTATTGCATAAAAAAAGCGGTTTCGCCAATGAAACCGCTTTTTTGTTGTTTGCAAACGATTTATCAGTCGAGTTTGCAATCCTTGAGGCTCATGAACTTCTTGCTCAGGAGTTCGCAGCCGTCTTTGGTGATGATACAGCCGCGTTCCCAACGCAGACCGTAACCGTTACCGGTAAAGAAGGTGTCGATCTGGTAGGTCATGTTTTCTTTCAGCTTATATTTGCTGGTGGTTTCGATCCAGGGGCTTTCGGTTTCCATGATGCCCAGACCGTGGACTGGACCGTAGAGCATGTAGTCTTTCCAGCCTTCGGCACAACCCCAATCGTAGTAATCCTGGGCAATGCTGGAGGCTTCGACACCGGCTTTCATCAGTTCAAAGGTGTATTTGTGGGCACGCAGACCGAATTCCACGAGAGCCATCTGTTCCTTGGGCAGCTTGCCGAAGTAAACCGGAATACCGATGGAGCTTGAGTAACCGCCGACGCGGGCACCGATGTTGAGCTGGATGATTTCGTTTTTCTTGAGTTTGGCACCGGTGGGACGGCTGATACCATTGCTGGTACGGTCGCCGCCGAAGCAGTACAGACTGTGGCCTTCGTATTCACCGCCGTTGGCGTAGATTTCGCGCTGTGCTATACCGATAGCCTGGAATTCAGTCATGCCGGGTTTCAGTTCGTTGAGCATGGCGGCGACTGCTTTTTCGGCAACCTTGAACGCTTTGCGGTGGCAGTTGAGTTCGTTTTCGCTCTTGACCCAGCGGAGTTCGCGGAAGACATCATCGGCAACCACGACTTCCACACCGGGGAGCTGATTGGCTACGGCGTCGAGTGTGGGTTTGGTCATGACCGCAGTACCGACCAGACCGAGCTTCTTGAGTTTTTTATTGCCCATTGCCATCTTGACAACTTCCGGATAGGTGGCAAGGTCAATGCCGGGGTAATCCGGTTCGGCGGATTCGCGGTAGTTGAGCATCAGAGCAACCTTGCTCAAAACACTTCTGCCGACGGCATACTTGTAACTTTCGGGGCCGATCAGCAGTACGGCATCGCCTTCAGCGGGCACGAATACACCGGCCTGTTCAAAGGTCGGCCAATATTCAGAAAGATAACGCACATTGGCAAAATCTGATTCGGTACCATGTACCAGACAGGCATCCAAACCGGCGGCCTTGATATTGGCCTGAAATTTGGCAATGCGTTCAAAATACTCGTTTTTCGGAATGACGTAAGCCATTGTTTAATCCTCCAACTTTTTTATCACATTAGTTATATTTACTCCGAGAACCGTTCCCGGAACAAGTTTTTCTTTAACACAGCCGCCCACCGCTTCCAGCTCCATAAAGCCGGATGGATCGTTGTAAATGCTGTACCGCACGGCTCCGGCGGGTTTTACATCCACCGGGGCATCGGCAATATCCACTGCTTCCAGTCCATCTGCCAGCGGTGCGGAACTGCGGCTGATGACGAGCTTTTTATCCGGCACGATCAACTCTACAAAGTTGCTTTCTTCGGGCAACGCCAGCTGGATGCGGTTGACTTTGTCGTGAACCATTTCGGTTACATCGCCTTTGATCGAGAGCAGATCTTTGCTGGGGGCATAGAGGTCGCGGACTTCGCCCTTTACTGTGCCGAAGCGGGCAATGGTTTTATCGTCCACAAAGAACTGCGAGAGCGACCACGGTGCCAACAGGAATTCATTGCGGCTCAATTCCCGGTTGCCGATATATTCGATGGCGTCGTACTGTTCAATAATGGTTGTGCCGTCGGCAGTTTCCCGCACTTTGCTCCGGCGGATAAAGCGGCAGGGAATACCCAGCAGTTGATTGTTGACCAGATCAATTTCAGCGGCGATAGTAAAACTGTCGTTGTTAAGTTCAATAACTTCGTATTGGGCTCCGGACATCGCCGCCGGTACCCGCCACGAACCGGTACTGTACTCGTAACCGAAGCAAGTGCCTTCCGGTGCGGGCCACAGACCGTCGCCGCCGGGATTGAAAAAGCCGTTTTTGCTGTTACTTATATTTTCCGCCGCTTCCGGACGGAACAAACTGGTCATTTCTCCGGCGTGAGCATAAAAGAGTCTGCCTTCCATACTCAAGGCGGCGACTACTGCCGAATTGCCGCTGGAAATCATGATCGGGCGGCGGCCGTTTTCTTTACAGATATTGAAAAGTTTTTCAATACTCATCGCTCAAGCCTCCCGCTGTTTTATAAACACCGCCGGCGGCAGTCAGTGCAGTCAGGAGTTTATCCATTTCTCTGACCGCAACATCACCGCAGTTGAGCGTAATAAAGCGGTGGGGGCGGACTTCGGCTTCGCCGTAATCCAGAACGGATGGCATTTCATAGTATTCCCACGGATGCAGATAGAAGCACAACACCGGACGCACTCCACGGGCCTCCACATAATCAATATAGCTCCAGACCTTCTTCATCAGGGCATCTGCTCCTTCGGTCCGGAAGAGCGGCCACTGGTCGCGGTCGCGGTTGTAGGGATCGTTGCTTTCCATGGCAAGGTCGCAGAAGTTGGGGATTTCCACAATCTTCATATCGCCTTCGTGAGTCCAGTCATTTTTATCGGGGTGATAGGGTTTATACATGGTGCGGTAGAAATACAACGGCAAGGTGGCATCTGCCTTGTAGCCGAGTTCTTCAAGCACATTCACCACTTTGGTGCTTCCCCACAATCTCGGACAGCGGAAACTGGTGGGATCCACTCCGCTGGCTTCTTTGACCAGACGGGTGGCTTCGCGGATGCGTCCTTCGACTTCAAACGGAAAGATCGGCCAGTTGTTCGGCAACGGAAAGAGGGCATCACCGAGCGTTTCATGCACCAGCGAGTGGCAACCGGTTTCGTGCATACCATTATCGGCATCGCGAACCATTTCCACGATATTTTTGTTGTTGCTTGCCGCATGACCCGTCCAGAAAAAAGTACTGGGGGCTTTGTGTTTGCTCAAGAGTTCCAACAACCGGGGAGTACCTTTCTGTACGCCGTTATAGTAATCAGTAAAACTTCCGACATCGGTTTCCATATCAAAACCGAACACTACATCAAATCTTCCGTCCATAATAACACCTCTGATGTTAAAAGTAACATTTGTATTTGGTATTGAATATACTATCGCAACAACTTTATTGCAAACTTTTAAATACAGTTTTTCTTAAAAAAACGCAACAACTGTCATGCTGTTGCGTTTTTGCAGGAATTTTCCGTAATCACACGGTATTTTATTTGATGAACTTCATAACTTCACGGCGTAACTTTGTGCCGGAAGTTTTATCGACGTTTTTCATGATTTCCTGATATTTTTCGGGCGATTGCTCTTTGAGTACAGTCAGCAGTGCGTAGAGTTCCACGCCTTCGCGGATACCTTCGGATCGCTTGGAGGGCTGCCAGCTGCCGTCATGAGCATCGTAAAATATGGCGTAACTCTGCCCGCCGGTCGGCTGCCAGCGGGGATGGCTGTCGTAAAAACACCAGTAGGAGAAGCCTTTGACATTTTCCTGGCGGAAAAATACAAAGTTATCCCGCATTTTATCTGCCGGATAACAGCGGTTCTGCACATGATATACCCAGATTTCTTTGCCGGAAGACTTCAATACTTTCAGCTTGTCAGGTGTCATTTCGCTGATTTCGGGGGCTATAATATCCAAAGCCGAAACAAATTCAGCGATCCGGTTGGCAGATATACCGTAATTGAAATTGTTGTAAATACGGAGATTTTTATCAAATTTTTTGATAACGGCGGAAGTTTTTCTGATGTATTCAATGCGGTCGTCGGTCGGTTCGTCGATCAATACAAGAGAGAAATCCTTATAATCAATACCGCGTTTTTTCAGACCGGCAGTGAGGTTTTTCAGCCAGATACCCAAACGGCGTTCCCATTCTACCGAAAAGACTTTTATGACCACCCCCTTATCTGTACCCAGGGATTCTTTAACATGATTGACTGTATGTATGGGCATGGGAATGACCAGTTTGTGCGGTTTGGGTGTCATGGCAAGTATGGTATCGAGCTTGCCCCAATTCACTTTTGAGGCTGTGAATTTACCTTTTTTATCAAAGTAGGGCAACGGCGAACAGAACTGATAGGGCATGGCTCCGTTGTTGTGCATATCGAACCGCAGTTTGCGTGCCTGATCGTGCTTTTCAATAAAGCCGAAGCGGTAGGGATAGGCGTAAGAGAAAAGCGTAAAATCCAAATCCTGCGGATAAACTGTCGCTTTGGGCCGGTAATCAATTTTTATTGATTTGCCGTTGATAGTGATCGTACCGCTCTTGGCGTATTTCAAAGCGGTTTTGAAATATATCTGGCGGGTCATCCCGGCGGGGATTTTTATTGTGGTTGTATTGTTGCACTCAAAAGTCAATGGCAGCATGGCATCGTCAACGACCGTTCTCCGGTCAGTTTCCACATGGATCACGGTATATACCGAAAGTTCCAGATTTTCCGGCACTGTTATTTTTATTTGTTGGGCAGTATCGGAGGGGTTGGTGATGTTCAATGCAAAGGCTTCCACCTCATTTTTCAGACCATCAACGGTGATCGTTTCCGGCACGGCTTTGCCGGGGATGATATACGCACTCTGCAATTTCAGCGGGTCGCAGACTTGCGATACGATAATATCGCAGGTTTTGAATTTGTTTTGCAGATATTTTCCGAAGATTCTGCCCAGTTCCCGCTGCGGTGCAAAAAAGGGCATTCCCTGCCGGGGATCGCGTAATGACGGCATGAATTTTTCCGCATCTGCGGCAACTTTTGACAGCTCTTTTTCAAGTTCCGGAGCTATGGATTTGACTTGTTCAATATCCTGCCGGATGAGCTTGCGGGCGTGTTCGGCTTTCCGGTTGCGTTCCACATCGGGTGTATATTCCACGATTTCTATATCATCAAGCCAGACTGTGCCGGATGCGTTGCGGAAATAGACCGTAACGCCCAACTCTTTGTTGTTGCCGGAGCCGAAAACATTGCTTTCGTACAAATTCCAGCCGAAAGTCCACGGCATCGGAATATTTTTTTTCAGCATTTCCAAGCCGGGGCCGAACTGGATCATCGGACGGTTCAAGCCGCCGTTCGGGCCGATGAACATACGCACTCCGCCTTTTTGCGTGGTTTGGATGTTCTGACCCTTTGCCCAGAAGCGTGCCACATATTTAGTGTGCGGTTTGCAAGGTACATTCAACTGGTCGATGCGGCTGTAACGGTGTTCGTCTTTGTGATATATCACCACCGACTGCCCGCCGGTTTTGCTGTTGGTGTTGTCGAGCCGTATGGAAACTTTGTCCGAAAGTTTTTTGGGCCAGATCTGCCAGTGGGCGGCAAAGCCGGAGGCATCTTTTTCAACAATATCACCGTTTTTAAGGATGTTGGCTCCATTGAGTACGGTAAGACTTCCGGCAAACGCCACCAGCAGAACAGATTTTACACGCATAAAATTATTTTACCTCAACGAGTTCCACATCGTCGATCCAGATCGTACCCCGGGTAAAATGCAGATAAATGGATAGACCGATGCTGGTATTTTTTTTGCTGTTGAAAGTGGTTTTGTATTCCCGCCAGTCAAAACTCCACGGATCGACCGCTTTTTCTTTGCCGCGTTGAAGTCCGGGACCGACAAGAGCTACAGGTTTATCGACTTTGCCGTTGGCTCCGATGAAAACCCGGGCACTGCCGCACTTTTTGCTGTGTTCAAGGTTCATACCTTTGATGAAAACCCTGAACATATATTTGGTGTTGGGTTTTACGGGGATATTGAGCTGGTCGATACGCGTGTAATACTTCTTTGCCGGATTGCTGATAACCATGCTCTGATCGTCATTGTGTCCGGTATTTTTATCGACTTCCACCTTGACCCCGGCGGCAAGTTTTTGGGGCCATGCTGTCCAGTTTTCTGCCTTGCCGTCGGCGGTTACTTTAGAAAAATCACCGTTTTTTACGAGATTTTCAGCACAATATACCGCTGAAGTCAAGGCAAGAATTGCCAGAATAAATGATTTTTTCATGGAGTTCAGTCCTTGTCGTTCTATTAAAGGAATGTTTCGCTGGCGGGGCGAGTGTCCGGCCAATATCTTCCGGGCATTTTATATTGCATATACTCAACATGCCCATCATAAAATAAGCAGTTTGTTCCTGACAAATTAGAATGGGGGGCAAACATATACTTTCTGTCTTCTGCTTTACTGTAAGATGTATCACCCTGTTCATATGTCAGCATGTTATTGCCCGACTTGCCGAAACGCCGCCATGAGTGAAAATAGTCGAAGGCATAAAGCAACCCTGCCGTATCATGAATACGATGTATTACCAGTTTGCCGGGTTTGCCGGAACCTATGTAGTAGATCACAGCCACTCCATAAGATGCTGTAGGGGGCTTATTTTTATCTTCGCGACCTACGCTGTCGCTGGGACATACAAAAACTTTTTTGTCGTTGATAAATTCATTGAGATTGGTATCCCAAGCTTCACAATTTTTTACATCGCCTTCATATTTTGCGGCATAACTTACACCTTCAATATGCCCATCGTAACTGTCGGCATACAGCAAAAGAGCAATACCGTGCTGTTTCAGATTGGCTGAACAGCTTGATGTCCGTGCCCGTTCCCGTGCCGCCGAAAGTGCGGGGAGCAGCATTGCCGCTAAAATGGCAATGATGGCGATCACGACTAACAGTTCGATCAGGGTGAAGCGAAGCCCACAGGAAATACTCTTTCCGTTGCTTTTCATTTTTTCTTCTCCTCCTTGGATTTATTTGCTTATTTGATATTATTTATTGATTTCACACTGTTGGTTATTGCAAGTTCAAAGCCGATCTGCGGCGTGTTTTCTCTTGCTCCGGAAATCAGATAATCTACCGCCATGCGTCCCCGCTCGGTAAGTTTGAGGTCGCAGGAAGATACCGGCGGGTCGCTGTATGCGGTCTGGGGGCTGTTGGCAAACTCCACTGCCGAAATATCTTCCGGGATACGCATTTGCAGCGATTTGAGAGTTTCCGTTACCGAAAAAGCGTATATACTGTCGTAGCAGAAGATCGCTGTCGGCTGATTTTGCTTGAGGTATTCACGCAAGGCGGCACTTATTGCTTCCGGTTCCGGTGGTGCGGTTATAAACAAATCAGTATTCCGGTCAGTCAAAATGCGGTATTCCTGTTCGCTCAAAAGATGAATGTTTCTGCTGCCGTCCGGCCCGATGAAGGCGATTTTCCGGTGGCCGAGCTTGTTCAGATGACGCAATAATGCGTACATCGCCGGACGGATGGGCGAATCAAATGTTTTGAATATATTCAAAAATATATCGCTGTCCCACGGCAGGGGCAGTAAAACGGGGATTTTCAGTTGACGGAAAAACTCCAGCTCCGGCTCATTGCCGATAAAACCGTGGAACGGCAGGATTATACCGGTGATATTTTCGCGTTCAATCAAATCCGGAGCTTTGTTGGCGGTAATACATTGGCGGAAAAAATCATAGTCCATCCGCACCACTTCAACTTTTTTCTCCATCGCCCGGGCAAGTACCCCGGAGCAGATTTCCAGACTTGAGGAACGGAATTTATCTTTACTTGCCAGCAGAAGCAGTTTGTGCTTTATATGAATACTTTCCCTGTATAAAATCTGCGGTTCGGCTGCCGAAACAGTGTTTTCCGGCGAATAAACTACAAATGTACCCTGACCGCGTACCCGTCGGACGAACTTTTGTTCCTCCAGCCGTTTCAAGGCAGACCGCAGTGTGACTCTGCCGACATGAAGCTCTCTGGCAAGTTGTTCCTCCGACGGCAGTCGCATGCCGCATGAAAGTTCGCCATCCACGATTTTTTTATACAGCAGAAAATATATCTGTTCGTTTTTAAATGCAGCGGTCATGGTTTTAAGTCCTATTCTGGTTCTATTTTTCAAGTTTTGTTCATGTTCTATTATAATGCAGTTGCAAATAATTGTCAAGGGCATAAATCAAAAAAAATTACTTTTTTCGGTATAAAACGGTTGTTTTATTGCTTTTGCGGTGTTATAGTGTTTATTATGGAAAAGAAAATATCAATAAACGACATCGCCGCGGCGTGCAATGTAAGTGCCATGACCGTCAGCCGTGCTTTGCGGCAAAGCTCCAAAGTCCGGCAGGCTACGCGTGAACTTATTCTTGCCAAAGCCGAAGAACTGGGGTATTTCAAATTATCCCGGCTGGGCAGACCCGAAGTGCAGAAAAATTCTGCTCCGGCACGGGTGCGGCTGATCCTCGGCGGCTCCGGCAGTACGGTTTCGATCTTTCACAGCCGGCTGGTCAACACTATTCAACGCAACCTTATCAGGCACAACTGCGAATGTGTGCTGTTCAGCAATGATGCAAGCTATCAGAGTTTTCTCATTCTTTCAGAAGCTCTCAAACGCCAGAGTGCCGATGCCACGATCATAATCGGTGATTTCCCGGAAGGGCAGTTGAAAAGTCTGCTGATGAGCTGTCCGGGGGCAATATTGCTGGATAATCCGGGGCTGGAGGAATTTGACGCCACTTTCAGCAGTTTCAACTTCGATAATTACGCGGGGTGTTCAGCCATGCTGGAACATCTGCTTGCTTCCGGCAGACGGCGTATTGTACTGCTCAACGGCAGTAAAGAACACTTTTTTTCGCAGGCAATGGAAAAAGCATATCGGGAGAAGCTCGCCCGATACAACATAAAAGTTGATGAAGAAATGATCCTCAATGCCGATTTTACCGCACATGGTGCGGCAAAAGTTATGCAGGATTTTATGCGGAAAAATATCAAGTTTGATGCCGTATTCAGCAATGACGAAATGGCTCTGGGCGTTTACCGGACGCTTTTGAGCTGCAATATAAATATTCCCGGCGAAGTTGCTCTGGCCGGGTGCGACAATCTGCCGCTGGGGCAGATGCTTTATCCGGCATTGAGTACGGTCGATCTGGATTACGGTCTGCTGGCGGATCATGCGATCAAATTTATTCTGGAACGCAGTGAAGTATTTAATCCCAAACGGCTTTTGATAAAACCCGAACTGCTGGTAAGAGAAAGTACCCTGAAGTAGATCATGCCGGAAAAAACAGTCATATCCATAGCCATAGCCGCTTATAACGGCGGAAAATATATAGCTCAACAGCTCGAAAGTCTGCTGGATCAGACGCTTCTGCCCGATGAAATAATCATTTGCGACGATTCTGAAGATGATTTGACTTTTCAGTCGGTGGAAAAGTTCTTGCCGGACAGCAGAATAAAGTATTTCAGGAATCCAATTCCGCTCGGAGTGGCAAAAAACTTTGAAAAAGCCATAACTCTTTCGCACGGAGAATACATTTTTATGTGCGATCAGGATGATTTCTGGCTGCCGGAAAAACTTGAAGTCATGACCGCCATGCTTGCGGAAAATGAGGAGCTTGACTGTGTATTCTGCAACAGTGTTCTGGCTGATGCAAATCTGGAAAAACGCAATGAAACACTCTGGGATTTGCGGAAATTCACCCCCGCTATGCAGAAAAAACTTGCTTGCAGCGGAGCGTTGGAAATTTTCTGTCGCCGCGTGGTCTGTTCGGGGCATAACATGGCGTTCAAGCGGCGGATTTTGGAATACATTCTTCCATTCCCGGAACTGGAACCGTTTTATCCGGATACTTGGATAGCTTTGAGCGTGGCATTTAACGGAAATATTCAAGCCCTTGACCGCTGTCTGACCCTTTACCGGGTGCATGAAAACAATGCTTCCACGCCCGCCGGAGATAATATCCGGGCCGCACGCAAGGCACGACGCTCATCGGCGGCAGAACGCAATTACATGCTTGCCTGTGAGATTCTCAAACGCAGTGGAAACGCAAATGCCCGCAAGCGTGAAATTCTGGAAAATTTTGCCTCGCATCACCATAAACGCAGTTTATACAGTGCCAACATATTGTACCGCGCAATGCAGGCATTCCGGCAGTTGTTGACTTTGCAATACAGCAAATATTCCAACGGCATGCGTTCTTTTATTGCCGATGTGATTTTCAGACAGCATTAAGCCACGATGCAACTGCCAAAAGTTGCATCGTGTCCGGCTCTTATAATAATTAATAATATTTCTTGCTTGCAAAACTTGATTTTATCGCCTTATTATGCTATCTTATTGCACTTGTATTACAGGAGAATTGTGCAATTTTTATGTGGCAGTGTCGTAAAATTTATGCTAACTTGTTGATGTTGAGCGTGTTGCTTTTTACGCTCGGCGTGTCAGCTTCTCCCCGGGTAAATCGGGGATGGGCTGGTCAGCAGGCTTGGAACAACGCCGCCGGAAATGTGGAGATCCGCTGGGAATGTTGCTCCGGCGAGATAATTTACCGCGGTCAGCAGATTACGGCAACTGCCGGCAGTGAGCTTGAATTTGTAGTGCCGGAGAAGTTGGACGATATTCTCAATGCCGGTAATTTTGCCGCAAACATGCCGGCAAACCGGTTGGGATTTTGTGCGGAACTTTTGAAACTGCCGTGCGGCAGGGCTCCGCCGGAAATTTTATTCAGAGTTGCGTGAACAGATAGTGTGAAAAGTAAATCTTAAAAACAAGTCGATAATAAATTTTAACCTAAACAATAAACAAATGGATTCGTCAAAACGATTCCGGGAGTTGACTGAATGAGCAACAATGTGAACTACCGTGCCGCGATTGACAATGCCGGAGTAATGACAAAACTTGCCGCCATCGGTACTGTGTTGAGTGCAGTGTTTGCCTTGCTTCTGCTGGTGCTGGGCGTGGTCAAAAGTTCGTTTGCCAATTCCGATGCGTTTGCAGTGGTGGTCATACCCTACACTGTGGCGGCATTGTTCGGTTTGGCAGCCACCCTTTACGGCATGTTTGCCAAAGGTGCGGCAATCGAAAATGAAGAAAAAATGCTGTTGGCAAAACGCCACGACAACAATATGCTTGCCGTGGATGAAGATGCCCGTTTCACCCAGCAGAGAACGCTGGATAATTATGCTAAATATGCTCCGTATGTGTTGAGCATCGTTACGGCAGTGCTTATCGGCATACTCTGTATGCTCTTTTTCAAGCACTGGGCAGACCGCAGTGCGGAATTACGCGAAGCCGTGCTGACCAGTTCGCCGGCAAACCCGATGTATATGGTGTTTCTGGCGGCGGTGATCGGTGTTATATCGCTCTTTGCCGGAGCATTTTATAACGGTCAGTCACATGATGAAGCGTTCCGCTGGCTGCGGCCGTTCGGAGCGTGGATGATCGCCGGTGCGGTGGCTTCTGCCGCGGCGGTTGCCGCCGGACTCTGTTTTAAATCCGGCTTGAAAGAGTATGATGCGGTTATCGCCAAAGTGTTGCTGGTGATCTATCTGGTGCTGGCAACAGAACTGGTTTTGAGCTTTGTTGTGGAGTTTTACCGCCCCCGCACGCTCGAAGAATCCCGCCCGGTATTTGAAAGCCGCATACTGGCTCTCTTTACCGAACCCGGCGGCGTGATGCGTAACTTTGCGGATATGCTGGACTACCAGTTCGGATTCAAGGTCTCTTCGACCTGGATGTACAGTTTTGTGGAGCGGGCGATTTTCCCGCTGATAATTCTCTGGGCGGTGATATTGTGGGGTTCCACAACTGTTCACGAAGTGAATTCCAACGAAGTGGGCTTGCGTTCCAACCTCGGCAGACTCACCAATACAGATAAACCCCTGAAGCCGGGGATCTATTTTACTCTGCCCTGGCCCTTTGGGACGCTCGAAAAGTATTCATGCGATCAGATCTACGAAGTGGTGATCGGTCATGAAGAGCATGAACACGAAGAGGAAGAAGAGTATGTTGACGACGGTCACGGTCATGCACCGCCGCCCAAAAAAGAAAAGAAGAAAGAAGATCTCTCTGTAGTGCTGTGGACGGCTGAACATGGCGAAGGCAACAATAACTTTATTGTGGCAAACGATGTATCGCACTCCGGCGGTGATAAATCCGGTGATGTATTGGGCGACTTCTACTTTGTAGGACTTTCCATGCCCATACAGTACCACATCCGCCCCGATGGTATATATAATTATGTATATGGCAGTGTGGATGCCAAAACGGTCATCAAAAATATCGGTCAGATGGTGGTGACTGAATATCTGGCAAGTGCCCCCTTCTATCAGATAATAACCGGCGGCAGACGCCAGGCTGAAGCCAAACTCAAAGAACGCATCCAAGCTGAATGTGATGCCCGCAATCTTGGCGTGGAAATCATTGCCGCCAATCTCGTGGGTATCCATCCGCCGACCCAGGTCGGCAAAGAGTTCCAGAATGTGCTTGGAGCCATGGAAGAACGAGAAAAGATGATCCTGGCGGCAGAAGCGTACAAAGCTCAAGTCCTGCCGCAGGCACAATCCGATGCTTTGGCTATCAAAGCACAGGCAGCGGCGGCAAGTTACCAGACTTCCACGGTGGCAAAAGCGGTCAGCGAACGCTTCCTCAAGCAGTTGCAGGCGTATCAGACTATGCCTAAACTCTTTATGCTGAAGAATTATCTGGATTTTCTGGAAAAAGATTGCAAAAATGTCCGTAAATATGTCCTGAGCAGTTCATTGCAGGGCGATGTTTACGAACTTAATCTTGAAGAAAAAGAGCGTCTGAATCTGTTTGACGCCAATTTGGGTGAATAATTAAGTATTTATTATAAAGAAAGGCATAAATATATCATGTCAAGCAAGGTTTTCAAACATTGGCCGACGCTCCTTCTGGGCGTGTTTGTGTTCGCAGTGCTGCTGGTGGCAGTTTTCACTTATCAGGTAAGCAGTACCGAAGTGGCAGTTGTAGAGCGTATGGGGCAGATGCTTAACGAGCATCCGGCACCGGGATTGCATTTCCGCTGGCCGTACCCCTTTGAAAAAATCACCAAATACGACAAACGCCTCCATTGCTTCGGCGGTCATGAAGGGCAGATCGAAGAAACTGCCACCGCTGATAAACAGAATATCCTCGTTGGAGTGTTCATTACCTACCGCATCAGCGATCCGCTGGTCTTCGCCAAGAGCATGACCAGCTTCAAAAAAGCGGAAAGCGAACTGGATATCTGGATGCGTGGAGCTAAAAATGCCGCATTCGGCAAATATAACTTCGATCAGATATTGACCACCGATCCCAAAAAATGCGGATGAACGAAATCGCTGAACAGATCAAAAATGATATGCAGGAAAAAGCCAAACGCTACGGTATAGAAGTCTGTTCTGCAGGTATAACTACTTTGAATGTACCCGAAGCTGTGAGCAGCAAGGTCTTTGAACGCATGAATCAGGATCGTATGCTTGCCGCACAGCGTTTCCTCGGCGAAGGCAAACTCAGTGCCGAAAAAATCCGTATTGCCGCCGATAAGGAACGGGCAAATATCATAGCCAATGCCGAAGCTCAAGCCAAGGAGATCAGTGCCCAGGGCGATGTGGAAGCTGCCAAATATCTGCGGGTGTTTGATAAAAACCCCGAACTGGCGGCATTTTTGCGTAAGCTCGACTCGCTGCGGATCATTATGAAGAGCAAGACAACTCTGGTGCTGGATACCAACACCGACCCCTTTACTCTGCTCAAAAGCAATGCCGACCAGTTTGTTGCTCCGGCAAAAAGTGCCAAATAATGAGGCTTGAAGTCTATGGATAACGAAAAGAAAAATCTTGCGTCAGATACCGGCGTGTACAATCAGTACGGCAGTGGTGTCAAGGCGTTTATGAAAGCCGGCCACTGGGTCTTTCTGGCTCTGGTGGGGCTGATTTTTGCCATGCTGGTTTACTTCTTCACGCTGGGCGGCTACTTTGCTGTATCGCCCCAGGAAGCGGTGATCGTTTTCCGGTTCGGCAAATACGAAAAAACTTATACCAGCGATTGGCATTGGTTTCTGCCCGATCCGGTGACCAGCAAAGTCGTGGTGCCCACCAGCCCCCAGACCTTGCAGGTAACTTTCAATGCCGGGATCATGCCCGACCAGCTGCCGCCGCCGGGACCCAACGGGGAACTGCCCGGTTTGCAGCCCAACCGCGACCGCTATCTGCTGACGGCGGATGCCAATATCATCCACGCTAATTGGAGTGCCCGTTTTCAGGTCAATGATCCGGCGTTGTTCTATCAGACTCTGCGGGTGCCGGTCAATCCCGCCGGGCCGGACGAAATTGTGGTTGACGAAGGTCAGGAACTCGGCCGCCGCGGCCCCCGCACTCTGCTGGGCAGAATGTTGGAAAGTGCCGTTATCACCACCACGGCTCAATGGACGGTCGATGATATACTCTATGCCCGCCAGACCGAATACCGCGAAGCGGTGGAAAGGACCTACCGCAAAATGGTTGCCGATCTCAATATCGGTGTGGTCATCGAAGAAGTGCGTATCAACGGCAAAGTCATGACTCCCGCGGTGACCCAGGCGTTTTTTGATGCGTTGACTGCCGCCAGAGCCGAGCAGGGCACCATGATCGACAAAGCCCGCGAATACGGCGTAAGTGTACGGGCAAAGGCAAGTGAAGAAAGTTCTCGCATCATTGCCCAGGCCGAAAATTACCGCACGATGGTTGTGGCGGATGTGAAGGCGGAAAGTCTTTACTTTGAAAGTTTTCTGAAAGAATATAACGAAAATCCCCGTACCGCTCTGATGAGCCGTTACAACGCCGTGCTGGCTGAAGTCATGGCTGGTATAGATCAGAAGTTTGTGCTGGGAGCCGCCAACGGCGGTAAACTCTGGCTCAAACTCGGCCCGGAAATTCCTAAAGCCGCAGAAACAGCCAAATCGGCGGAAGCTCCGGCAAAGGCCGCACCGGCAGGAGGCAAATAAGATGAGCGAAAATATAAATACCTCTGTAAATAACACTGTAAGCAGCGACGACAACCGCAAACGCAGTCTGGTACTGGTGGGTTTTGCCGTACTTGGCGGTATGCTTACAGCCAACTCTTTTATCTTGAGTTATTTTCTGCCGGGGCAGACTTTTGCGGCGACATTCAGTGCTCTGTTCGGGGCATTTGTGCTTGCCATGCCGATCATTTACACGGCAATAAAAGATCTGTTCTCCGGTAAAGTTTATATGAACGAACTGGTGGCACTTGCCATACTTGCCGCTTTGGCGGGGGGCAATTATCAGACTGCCGGCGGACATTTCCAGAATGCCGGGGTGATCGCGTTCTTCCTGCTGATAACGATCATTATCGAAAGCCGCACCGCATCCGGGGCACAGCGTTCGATCGAAGAACTGGTCAAACTTACCCCCACCCAGGTACACCTGGTCAAAGACGGTGCTGAAGTCGATGCTGATGTAATGAGTCTGGCTCTGGGCGATGTTATCCGGGTGCGTCCGGGGGAAAACTTTCCGGTGGATGCCGTGGTGCTTTCCGGCGAAACGATCGTCAATCAGGCTTCCATTACCGGGGAATCCATGCCCGTGGATAAGGTTGCCGGTGATGATGTCTATGCCGGTACGCAGAACCTGACCGGTCTGGTGGAGCTTAAAGTGACCCGTCTGGGCGAAGATACCACGCTGGGTAAAGTCAAAAGCATGATCATGCAGGCGGAAAACTCCCGCACGCCGATCGTGCGTATCATCGACCGTTATGCCGGATATTATACGCCGACGATCCTGATGCTTGCCGGTATCACCTGGTGGTTCACCGGTGATATATCCAAGGTTATCACGTTGCTGGTGATCGCCTGTCCCGGAGCTATTATGCTTGCCTCGCCCACGGCGATTGTGGCGGCAGTGGCGGCGGCGGCACGGCTGGGTATCTTTATTAAGGATGTAAGCCATCTGGAGCTTGCGGCACGCATCCGCAGTTTTGTGTTTGACAAAACCGGTACATTGACCGACGGATTGCTTTCGGTGGTCAAACTGGTTCCGTTCGGCGAAGTAACTCCCGCTGAAATGCTGAAACTTGCCGCGTCGGCAGAAGCCAACAGTAACCACCCCACCGCGGTGGCACTGGTCAAACTTGCCAACGAAGCCCAGCTGGAGCTTTCGCAAGTCAGCGAGTTTAAGGAAACGCACGGTAAAGGGGTCAATGCGGTCATTGACGGTGTGGCTGTGGCTGTGGGCCGCGGCAACTGGCTGCAGGAGCAGGAATTGGCTCTGCCGGAAGATTTTGATGCTGCCGCCACCGAAGGTTTGAGTGTGGTATTCGTTGCCCGCAATAACGAAATAATCGGCTGGATCGGTTTGAGCGACAAGATCCGCAAGGAGGCCGCCCAGGCTCTCAAAGATTTGCGGAATCTGGGCATAAGACAGGTGGCAATGGTCACCGGGGACCGCGAATCGGTGGCGGAAAAGGTCGCCAATGTGCTGGATATTGATGAATTCCGCAGTGAATGTCTGCCGGAAGCCAAGGTCGAATATGTGGAAAATGCCAAAAAGAGCTACCCGACTGCTGTGGTCGGCGACGGTGTGAACGACGCACCGGCTCTGGCAGAAGGCGATCTGGGTATTGCCATGGGGGCCATCGGCAGCGACATTGCTATCAACAGTGCTTCGATCGCACTTATGACCAACGATTTGCGTCGTATTCCCATGCTGATAGATCTGTCGCAGAAATCCCGCATGGTCATTTATCAGAATCTGTGTATAGGTATTCTTTTTGTCTTCGGCGGCATGGTGCTGCTGGTGTTTGACAAGATGACCCCGGTCGGGGCGGCGATCCTTTATACATTAAGTACATTGGTAGTGATCTTCAACAGTGCCCGTTTGGTGCGTACCGGTGAAGAACTTACTCTGGAAGATAACAAAAACAAAAAATAAAATATGCAAAGCCGTCCGGTTCACGCCGGACGGCAGTTCAGCTGAAATCAGGAGAGGCTCAATAAAATGGCAGAAGATGTGATACGGGCAGTAGGCTTGACCAAAGTGTTCCGCGATTTCTGGAACCGCCCCAAGGCACGGGCGGTCAACGAGATCGACTTTACGGTCAGGGAAGGCGAAGTTGTCGGTCTGCTCGGACCCAACGGTTCGGGTAAGTCCACTACGGTAAAAATGATTCTCGGTTTGCTTTACCCCACAGCCGGACAGTTGACGGTGCTGGGCAAGGCCCCCCGTGCGGTGGAAACGAAAAAAGCGATCGGCTATCTGCCGGAAGAATCGTATTTGTACAAATATTTGACCGCAGAAGAAACGCTGGACTTTTTCGGTTCGCTCTTCAACCTTTCCAGAGCTGAACGCAAAAACCGCATTGACCAGTTGCTGGATATGGTAGGATTGGCTCACGCCCGCCACCGCCGCGTCGGTGAATTCTCCAAAGGTATGGCACGCCGTATCGGTCTGGCACAGGCTATGATCAACGACCCGTCGCTGCTGATTTTTGACGAACCGACCAGCGGACTTGACCCGCTGGGGTGCCGCGAAGTCAAGGATTTGATCGTGGAGCTGAAAAAACGCGGTAAGACCGTGCTTATCACCAGCCATTTGTTGAGTGATGTGGAAGATATTTGCGACCGCGTGGTAATTCTTTACGGCGGTAAAGTCCGGGCTCAAGGCAGTTTGAACGAGCTTTTGACCGTCAGCGACAGCACCAGGATCGTCACTCCGGCATTGGACAAAGATGCTACCGAAAAGGTGCTGGCGGTATTGCGTGAAAATCTCAATGGCGAAGAATTCGTTATGGATCACCCCCGCCGGACGCTCGAAGAGTTCTTTCTCGATGTTATTGCCAAAGCCAAAAACGACAGTGTGGAAACGTCCGGGGCTCTCGGCGGTGGCATAGCTGAATACCTTTCGGCGGAAAAAGATAAAGAAAGTGCAGTGCTGGAATCGCTTATCGCTCAAGAAGAAGCAGTCAAAAAGCCCACAGCCGGAGAAAGTGCTGCCAAACTGGCTGGCGAACTCAAAGCTGCCGAAGAAAAACGACTGGCAGAGCTTACAGGCGAAAGCGAAAAAGCTCCGGTCAGCAAAGATGAAGAAAAAGTCAAGGCCGATGCCGAGGCACTTAAAGCTGCCGACGCCAAACTTGATGATATATTGAAAAACCGTTAACAACATTGGCGAACGAAAGTATTTATTATGACGGCATTTAATGCAATCGTAAAACTGACTTTACGCAATGCGATGCGTTCACACATCTTTCAGCTGCTGTTGGCGTTGCTGGTGTTGTGTTCGGTGGCGTTGCCGATGACAGTTTCCGGCTCCGGCGAGGGTGCGAGAGCTTATATACAAATAGCACTCAAATATTCGCTGGGCACAGTCGGGTTTATATTGGCTCTTTCCACAGTGTGGATCGCCAGTCTGGTAATGACACAGGATGTGGAAAATTATCAGCTGCACATGGTGGTAGCCAAGCCGGTATCGCGTATAAAGATATTTATTGCAAAATATTTGAGCGTGGTATTGCTCCATGCAGTGCTGCTTTTGCTGGCAGGGATCACGATTTTCGGAGTGGTTCTCTACCGTTACAGCAAAAACGATTTTCCGGCCGAAGAAAAACAGCGTATTGAAAACGAAGTTCTGGTCGGCAGAAGGGTCTATTACCCCAAACCGGCGGATATGGAAAAACTTACCCGCGAAGCTCTGGCTCAACAGCTTGAAGAAATGCGTAAAGCGGGTCGGGGCAGGGTGACTGCTGACGCCGCGGAAATGGAAAAAGACATCCGCAACGGCTTGAGCGAAGAAATGCTCCGGCAGCGGTCGGAAGTTTTGTTTCAGAAATTCGGTGAATGGGACTATGAAAATCTGCCGAAGGATTTGAAAACTCCGATCTATCTGCGTTACCGTCTCTATGTCGGGAAGGTTGATACTGAAGCACAACGCAATACCACCGGCTGGTGGGTCGGCTACTTTGTGGAACGCAAACAGAATACCGGTGCCGGAGTTGAAGAACAGGCAATTCCGGTGGCGGAAGAAGATTACACCCGTACCTGGCGGCCGCTTTCGTCCATGCCGGAACAGAATTACGCCGGGGAGTTTCACGAAAAAGTTCTGCCCGCAAGTATCATTGATAAAGACGGCAATGTAAGTTTGCGGTATGCCAACTTGGATAATGCCAAAGACAAGGTTTATTTCCAGACCATCGACGGGCCTAAACTGCTGATAAAAATAACCGGTTTCACCGGCAACTTTATCCGCGGTCTGCTGGTGATATTGCTGATGCTGATGGTCTATGCGGGGATAAGCTGTTGTGCAGCGGCGGCATTCAGTATGCCGACATCCATTTTCACGGTGTTGAGCTATATGTTCCTCGGCAGTGTGGCACCGCTGGTGATGACCACCAGTCAGCTGGCTGATCCGTCAAAATATACCGGTTACTGGATCGGTAAAGTTGCGATGCTGATAGTTGCACCTTTACAGGAATTTGAAATATCGCAGAAAATAGCCGGTGGTGAATTGGTGGAATTCAGCTATCTGGGTGGTTTGTTCGGGGAGTATTTCCTGCTTAAAGCAGTGCCGTTCATCCTGTTGGGATTGTATCTCTTCAGAAGACGGGAACTGGGATTGGTGATAAGAAAATGATAAACTTTGGAAAAATCGGCAAATATCTGCTGGCGTTGGTAGTTTCGGCGGTACTCATTTTCGGTATCAGTGCCACCCAGCGTAAACTTGATACAATGATCCGGCAGCACGATCTGTTCTTTACCGGACAGATCAACAATGCTCCGCCGCTGGTGAGTTTTACCACTATGGCACTGGGCAGTTTCCGCGGGCTTATTGCGGACTTGCTCTGGCTGCGGGCGGCTTCGCTGCAACAGGATAAAAACTATTTTGAAATGGTTCAGCTCGCCAGCTGGATCACCAAGCTGCAGCCGCGTTTTGCCGGTGCTACGGCATATCTGGCATGGAACATGGCATACAATATATCAGTAACATGTTCGTTGTGGCAAGACCGGTGGTACTGGGTGTGGGAAGGGATCAAACTCATCCGCGACGAAGCATTGCTCTACAACCCCGGTGCTTCAAGATTGTACTGGGAACTGGCGGTGATCTTTCAGCAGAAAATGGGTAATGTGCTGGATAATGCCAGCTATTACTACAAAGCCCGTCTGGCAACGGAAATGGAAGCGATCATAACTCTGGAACCCAAGTGGGAAATCTGGAGTACTATGCCTTATACGGCAGATGGCTTTATGAAACTTTTCCCGGAAAATGATCCCGTCTGGGCGGCGGCACGCAAAGCCGGTCTGCCGGGATACGCGGCTCTGAACGAAAACTTCCGCATGAATTCAGTACTTCCGGCAAAGTTTGTGGAAGCTCTTAAAGATGTAAAGAAAGCCGAAAAGGTCGATGCGGCATTGCGTACAATCTGGCTGTACGATAAATACCGTCTGCGGGCAGA
The DNA here is from genome assembly GCA_015061885.1 of Lentisphaerota bacterium. Classification (GTDB taxonomy): domain Bacteria; phylum Verrucomicrobiota; class Lentisphaeria; order Victivallales; family Victivallaceae; genus SIG78. Next base: position 11,973 of record SUVS01000033.1, on the reverse strand, counting down.
TTACATACATAAACTCAATACCGAGTACGGTTCTATGGACTGGCGTCTGCCGGAAGCCCAGGCGATCTACTGGGCAAGCGAAGGCATCCGTATTACCGGGCACGATATGCAGTGTTCGCGTATTATTGCGACCTGTCTGCAGGAAATGATGCGGGCAGGGCGTATTTTGTGGACGCATCAGGATGGCTACCGTTATCTGATCATTGCACCGAATCTGGATATTGTGATGTCGGCGATCCGTACTTACGACTGGGCGTATGACAAAGCCAATAATCTGGAAAGTTTCAAGACCGGCAAGATTAACTTTATGAAAAATGCGGCAGTGTTTCTCTTCTATTTCGGCAGACTTAACGAAACCAAAGAGGTTTACAAGATATTGCAGAAAGATGACAACACGGTCAAATATCCGCCGTTTGCAGTGTTTCTGGAACGCGAACTCAAGGAGATCGTGTCAACAGCCACATTCAAACAGATAACCGATATTATCAACGCCTTTATTCAGAACGCACTTAATGCGGCAGTAAACGACGACGAAGAAAAAGTCGCCATGTATGAATTAATGGCAAAAAAGGTATATGCCGATTATCAGAAAGGCATCCGTTCGGATAAAGAACGCGGCCGCCGCGGTCTGGCTCCGTACAACGAGATTCGTAATCAGGTGGTCAAAGATTATCTTGCCAATGCCAATCCGAAGGCGGCGGCGATAATCCGTGCCAAGATCCGCAATCAGCAAATATTGCGTGAGAGCGAAAAAGCTCAAGAAAAGAAGTGAACGCAAGCCCCGGCGGGAAGCCCCCTCCGGAAAATATAAACCAACAAGAAAGGACAGAACGGTAGTATCACTTATGGATGGTGGAATTACTCAGTCGCATCAGGTGCTGGCAGCAGTCAGCGAAAGCATGGGGGAAACCTCTGAAGACCCTGGAAGTAGTAATGGCAACGGAGACAAGCGTTGCGGCTGTCAAACATTTTGGCAGCCGGTAAAAAGTGCATATTCAGCACCGGAGGTGCGGATATGAGTTTTACAGAAATACCCCTGTTGGCAGATTTGAATATCAGAATTCAATCTATGAGCAACAGTGAATTGGTATGGACTTGGGTTCTTCTCGTTGCCAGTATGCTTATGGCGATAGTTGTATCGTTTATGTGTTCACTGCTGGAATCGGCTCTTTTGAGTCTGACCCCCAGTCAGTTGGCAGATATAGCAACCAAAAATCCGAAACGCGGCGAGTTGTGTTCGCGTTTGAAGGATGATATAGAACAGTCTCTGGCTGTCATATTGATTTGCAATACGGCGGCTCACACCATCGGAGCGGCGATTGCCGGTGCCGAGTTTTCCAAGCTCTTCGGGGCAGGGTGGCTGGGATTGTTCACATTGGCATTTACGCTTGTAATGGTGCAGTACACGGAAATATTACCCAAAACGCTGGGTGTTTATTACAACTGCCGGATTATTTCTGTAAGTGCCCGCAGTCTGGTGTTTATGACGATTGTCATGGCACCGCTGATCAAACTTGTGCATTTGATAAATCGTCCGTTTGAGATAAAAGACGACGACAATCAGCCGACCGCCGCCTCCGAAATTGCCGCACTGGCAAGTATGGCACGGCGGGAAAAAGAGATAAGCAGTCAGCAGGAGCGTATTTTGCTGGCAACGCCTAAACTCTCTGAACGGCGGGCTGACGAGATCATGCTGCCGGTGGAAAATATATCGTTTGTATCGTCGGAACAGACTCCGGCGGAGGCATTGAATACAGCTCCGGCTGACTTTCATACCCGCTATCCGGTGTGCGAAGACGGCGATAAAAACAAGGTTCTCGGCTACATCAACTTCAAAGAGCTGGTGGCAACATTCCGGGCACATCCTGAACGGACGAAGCTGCGGGATATAGTCCGGCCGATAGCATTTGTATCGCCGGAGGTTTCGGCGGCAAATCTGCTGGAGCGTTTTGCGGTTCAGCATGTGCATCTGGCCATTGTCCGTGATGCCGCCGGTAAAACGCTGGGCTTGATAACCATGGAAGATATAGTAGAAGAGTTGATCGGCGATCTGGATGATGAGTTCGATCCGCTGCCCAAGACATTCTATTCGCCCAGCGAAGGGTTCTGGGTCATTGGCGGTGGAGTTCTTGCATCAATGGTCGCAACGGAAACTCCGCTGGCAATACCGTCGGCACCGATGACATTGTCGGACTGGTTCTGCAATCAGTTGCGGCGGAGTCCTAAAGTCGGCGATGTGGTCAAATTTCAGAATGCAGAATTCTATGTCCGCAAGATCCGCCGCGGGCGGGTGATGGAATTCAATGTCCGGCGGACAGGTATTTAATTATTGGAGAAGATGTTGAAGATGAATAGATTTTTTACGGTGTTGAGCAAAACAATGCCAGCCCTGGTGCTTGTGTTGATGTACGGTTGCATGAATGTAGAGTATGTGGGGCAGAGTTTTCCGGCGTTGGCAGAAAACGAACCGGTAAAGGTCTATTCACCAACTTCGCCGCTGGCATCCGAAGGCTACCGGGTGATCGGCAGAGTGGAAATCCAAGCCCCTGACGGTACAACACAAGCTGATGTTGTCGAGGAACTGACCGCACTTGCCCGCAAACATGGAGCAGAATTGGTAAACATTCTTGAAATAAAAAGAGTCAAAATAGGTACTGTGGCCGCAGACCCCACCGTATCCAGAGTCGGGTGGAACCGCGACGGCAGAAACGCCGGCGGAGCATATATTTACAGTAACTATTTCGGCGAAGTAAGCACGCTCGAAGGCAGGCGTACAAATGTAACTGAACTGCAAATAAAGGCTGTATTGCTGGTTCCGGAGGAAAAATTCCGGCAGATACAATCCCAGCGTCAGAAAGAACAAACTGAAGCCGGAAAAGAGCAGAACAGTAAATCGCAGAAATAAAAAATCAGATGCCGCCGCAGCCGGCGGTATCTCTGATAGAGCAAAGGCAGAAAAAATGGATGAAATGAAAATAAAGCACTTTGTGGCAAAAAAGTTGCACGAAGGAGTCAAACTTTCTGATATACAGAACATGCTGGCTGATGAGCTGAAATGTAAGATGACATTCCTCGAATTGCGTCTGATGGCAGCCGAACTCGAAGATGTGGATTGGGAAAAGTTCGATCCCGCCGAAAAGAAGGATGCAGTCGAAGAAACCGTCCCCGCCGGCGAAGAAGCCGCTCCGGCAGCCGAAGTTCCGGCAACTGACGAAACTGCTCCGGCCGCCACTCCCGGCAAAACAACGGTCGAGTTGAGCCGTCTGACCCGTCCCGGAGCGATGGCACATGGTACGGTGAGCTTCGGTTCCGGAGCAAGTGCCGAATGGCTGATCGACGAAATGGGCAGACTGGGACTGGATAAGGTTTCCGGCGAACCCACGGAAAACGATATTGCCGAGTTTCAGGTGGAATTGCGTAAACTTTTCGGCAGATAAGGTGAGTGTATGCCGGATTTGAGTATAGCAAGCCGCCGGGAGTGTGAGTTTATTGAAATAACGCAAAAGATAAACGAACTGGTGCCGCAGAATATAAAGTCCGGCATTTGCCATATATTCTGCCAGCATACCACCGCCGGATTAACGATCAACGAAAACGCAGATGATGATGTAAAACACGATTTGCTGAAGAAGCTCGATTCGCTGATCCCCAAAGATGAGTGTTACTATCAGCATTGCGAAGGCAACAGTGCGGCTCATTTGAAATCAAGTTTGTTCGGCGTATCGCTGGCAGTGCCGATCCGCAACGGGAAATTACACCTGGGAACATGGCAAGGCGTATATTTCTGCGAATTTGACGGCCCCAGAAGCCGCAAGGTGCAAATCCTGTTCCAAACAGCAGAATACTGAAAAAAATACGGCTCTCTGAAAATCATTAAATCAGAGAGCCGTATATGTTTTATTTGAATGTTATACTGAAAATATCGCACTCTTTGAGTTTCATACGCAAACGGAATTTTCCGGGCGGCAGATCACTGAATTTTTTGTCTTTCCATTGCGGAACAAATGCAATTCTATCACCGTAAAATTCTCCGAAATCGGCAAAGGTATAGCCTTCGACTGCATTGCCGAGTTCGTCGCAGACTTCCAAAGCAAAACTGCCGCCGGCACTGGTGGATAAATTAAGTTCAAGATTGCCATGCTGACGGTTCAAAACTTTAGTAAGCAGAGTTCCGGTTTCACTTCCGGCGGAAACAGAAACAAATCCATCAGTACGCAAGCGGTACATAAGATTTTTAGGACCGTGATAAAAAATTATTTCCTCCGGCGAATATTCAATGATCTGCCATGCCATGTAATTGCTGCGATTTTGCCAGCGTTCCGGCTCCAGCCCCGGTTTTATCCAAACTCCCGGAAACGGGCGTTGAATTCCTTTGCCGTGCCGGGAGAAAATCAGAGTTACATCGGTAGCCGAACCGCGGTTGCCGAAATAACGCGTCGGCATACCTATATAATACTGCGGGGCCCTGGGGTAGGGAACAAGGGTGCTGACATATAAGTGTTCCTGCGGATGGTTGACCGTCAATAGTTCCGGTTCGCTCCAATTTTTGAAATCTTTGCTGACGCTTTTGGCAAAAGAACGCAAACCGGTCAGATCATCTGCCGTTTTCCATACCCGCAAATACATAACATAACATTTTTCATATTCTGAATAAAATACCACATTCTGCGAGTCGAGCATGTGACCGCCGTATTGGGCAGGAGTATATTGGAAAATCGGCTTTTTTTCGTTGTAATGCTTCCAGTTGATCCCATCACGCGAATAAAATGCAAAAAGACCTTGAGTTTCGCGTACACCGGAAACCGCCTTGAAACGTTCATCGTCGGGGCAAGATGGGTTGGTATCATAGAACGGAGCAAAGTTATGGGTAAAACCATTGCCATAAAAAATAGTACCGCGTGGAACAGGGGCCGCAGGAAATTTGTCGTAAGGCGGATCGCTCCAATTCAAACCGTCAGGACTTTCGGCAACCGCAAGAAATTCGCCCGGATTACCATTACTGCGTTTTCCTTTATATATATTGTCAAAACCGCGATAATAAAAAAGGTATTTGCCGTTGGCTTTAACAATGGCACCATAGTGGCCGCATGGTTTACCCGGCAAAGCACGCTGTTCAACGGGATAATGCAGCTGGAAATCAAGATTTTTACGCTCGGCGATCAGATAATCATCATAAAAAAGTTCACGATTATTGGTAACTTCAATAGGTTCTGACGCCGTTACCAACCCGGAAAAAGCACTTGCAGCAGTAAACAAAAATAAATTTTTCATAGCAGAATCACTCCATATTCCGTCAAACAGATAAATGAATATACATTAATATAACGCTACAAAGAGCATTTACAAACAGCAAAACAATAAAAAAGATATTGACTATATAATTGCTTAAAGCGAAAAAAAAATCAGCTTTCAAACAGCGGTGTTATTGTTTTTACGGTATTCTCCCGGAGTTACCCCATAGGTGCTTTTGAATTGCCGGATAAAGTAGTTTGAACTGGAAAAACCGCAGCTTAATGCGATTTCTTCAATATTCAAATTGCTTGATAGTAAAAGTTTTTCTGCGTGTTCAAATTGAAAAGACAATTTCAACTCCGAAAAACTTTTGCCGGAATGTTTTTTACACAGTATGGAAACATATCCGGGAGTTATCCGCAGCCATGCGGCAAGATCACTGCGGTTGCATTGTTCATGGCAATGATTCCGCAAAGCCATGCACAGTGTTCCCCATATAACTCCCACTTTTTTAGCCGGGGATTGCTCACTTTTTGATAAAGTATCTATTGTCAGACGCAATAGCGGCACCAGCAGATCTTCTGCCGCTTCTATTTGATTGCAATTATAAAGGCGGCTTATAAGTTCTATAAGTTGAAATCCTTCCTTGCAAAGCGGTTCAGTACTATGAAAAAATATATCATCCGCTGTGGGTGGGGCTGTTATGCCGTCGCAGTTTATTTCCATTGCCCGGATATAACCGGGATAATAAGAAAACGACAGGGCACGGTAGGGGGTGCCGTTTATATATTTATGCAACAAGGAATCTCTTGCACAAAAATGCAGCAGCGGTCCGGAGATAGTAGCGTGGGTGATTTTTCCATCCTTACTGAACCTTGCAGTTTGTTCTCCGCTGATAAGTACCAACAGCCGTGGTACACAATGTGATTTATATGGTGCTGGGTACGGTGTATCGCAAAAAAGCTTTTTTTGCTTAATATCCATTGCCAGCACGGAGGTTACTGTTTCCAACAGTTTGCTTTTTGATGTTTGATAAATAGTCATTTTTTTAATTATTATGCTAAAAAACAGTTGTTTTTTTGATTGTGTGTTAACAATACTGCTATAATGTAAACATTTCAACTATTGAAAAGCATTTTTTTTGTAATATATTTACTCTTGTTGGAAAATGAGCAACAAATAATCCTCAATAGTAAGGAGAAAAAATGAAAAAGTCAGCTTTTACTTTGATTGAACTTCTGGTGGTAATTGCTATTATTGCAATTCTTGCTGCAATGCTTTTACCCGCATTATCGGCGGCACGGGAGCGGGCGAGAACAGCCAACTGTATCGGCAATCTTAAACAGTTCGGATTGGGCTTTGAGATGTACGCATCTGCGAACAACGGACAGATGTGTATTTATTATGATGCAAATTATGTGGATAAAACCGGTTACAAAAAAAAGGCTTTCTGGGGATTTATTCTTACCGATCAGGGGTATCTGCCGGCGGATAACGGCAAGCGGATTGCGGCAAAAAGTTTTCTCTGTCCTTCATCGCAGATGACATACGATAATCACTACGGAGTAAATCACAGTCTGGCAAATGATCCTGCAACTCAAGGTTCTACCTGGGCAAGTTATATTTGCGGAAATCTTTACAGTTTACCCAATCCATCTCGTATGGCAGCGGTATCTGATTCCGGCAATGGGCTTCAATCTGGCGGCGAAGACCCGGAGGCATACCGACCGATGATCGGAGTTACCAGCGGCATGTCCGGCAAATATCTTGATTATGATTCCGATTGTCCGCATGGGGTCTCCATGCGTCATAATCAGCGTGCCAATATGCTTTTTGCCGACTGGCATGTGGAGTCGGTGGTAAATAAAGATCTGCCGCCGGAAATAAAAGTTGTTTACAATCCATATACCTATATAGTCAGTTTTACTATTCAGCAGAACAGTGGTATATAATATCTGATGGAGTACAAGCAGATGGATAAAAAATTTTTTTCAGTAAGATTTCTGGTTTGCGTTGCTGCAATATTATCAAGCAGTTCGGCTGCTGCTCAAACGGTGGTGGAACATAAGGGCGTATTCAAGGAATTTCAATGGCCGACAAAAATATCGATAGATCATTTTGTTACCTTTACCGGGGCGGCACCGCTGGGATTGAACATTTTTCAAATTCCTGACAATATTCAAGGTATGCAATTGAGGTGGCCGGATAATGTAACAGTAAAAGTTGTCAGAAAATCCGACCATTGGCAGGTGGAAAATGTCAATGCCGGGGTTTGGAGTCAAAAAATACAGCTGCCGCCGGGGAATTTGGATGTTGCTCTTGATGGGCGTGGAGTTGTTTTCCGTTCTGCGGATCAAAAATATTATCGCATCCGGGGCGGCTTGAATCCACACAATATAACTTTACTGCTGCCCCAAGGAGTAAAGGTACCGCAAATTAAATCTGTATATGTTATAGATGATATTCTGCTGTATTTGAGTGCTGATGAGGCGGAAAAAGTTTTGAACCGCTCGCTGAAACTTTTTGCAAGTCAGAAAAAAGAGATTGAAAAAAGTTCAATTTACTTGAGCAACCGTTATACGTGGCAGACGAATATCAGGCTCAATGTCAAAAATTTAGCAAAAGTAAAAGCCGAAGCCAGTGCCGCTTTGGAGGGTTTTTTGCCGGCACTGCTTGCCGATCCGCTTGTCCGGGATCGCTGCAACTGGCTGTTTTATATGGCAATGCGTCAGTATGCACTTCCCGGCGGGTATTTCGGCGGCAGATTCAATCAGATCTGGTCAACCAAACTTCCCGGCAGGGGCGAAATCATTAACGCTATGTATTTTGCGGAAATGCTGAAGAATCTCGTTGCCCATTATCGGCGTACAGCTTTTGTGTCGTCAAAAGAGGGTTATAATTATCAGAATATGTTATCCGGCGGTTTGTGTTCCGCTTTGGAATATGTCCCGAAACAATCCGGTTTACCGGTCGGATTGCAAAAGAAAGCCTCATTGCGGTGTGCCCGTGGTGAGGCAGAAAGTTTACAGCTGGTACTTTCTGCCGCCGGTAAAGATATTAATGATGTAAGTGTGGAGGCTGTTGCTCAAACGCCTCATGCTCCGGCGTTGGAAGTTGACCGGATAGAGTTTATTCATCTCTCTTCTGCCGGTTCGGTGCAGATACCTTTGAACAGGGGAGGCGATGTTCCAGAACCGGATGTGTGTATTCCGATAAAGAAAAATGAAAAATTTTCTGTCGGCAAATATACCAATCTGCCGTTTTTACTGACTGTGCAAACGCTCAATAGCACTCTGCCGGGTACTTATAAATATACAGTGAATGTGAAAGTCAACGGCAAAAAAGCTTTTAATTTGCCGATAACAGTAAAAGTTGAAGAATTTGCTTTGCAGGATCGCATACCATGTTTGTCAGGATTGCGTCCGGAACAGATGTCCGCTTTTTATAAAGATAAAAAGTTGGAGAAAGTTGCCCGGATGAATTTGATGAAAGCCTTGCTAAAGCACCGCATGGAACCGTTGAATCTTTATCGCCCCAGTCCGCTCGACGAAGATATGGCGTGGGCATTCAAGAACGGCGTTCAGGCGGTTTTGTTGGATGGTAAACTGGAAAAACTTGCTGATCCACGGGCTGAAATGCCGCAATATATAGAGCTTTATGGTAGTGTTGATGGAGTAAAGTTTGAACGCATTCCTGCCAAAGCAAAACTTGATAAGCGGAACAAAAAAGATCCCATCAGTGCCTGTGATATTGTAGTCGATGTCAAAGGCGATACCAGAAAGTACAAATATTGTAAACTTCATTACAGTCAGCCTACGGATATGCATTTGAAAGGTCATATATATTATTTTGAGGCTATGTGTAAAGGCAAAAAAACTATGCTGGTAAATGGTACGACCATGCTCAAAGAAATGCGTTTTATCCAGCCAGATAAAAATAAATCCGCTACTTGGGCTCAAGCCAAAAAAGCCGGATTGGTCAAATACGATCTGCTCAACCGGGAACTTTATGGTGCGTCGATATTTTGGGAAAACAAGGTTGGAGAGATCAAGTCGCTCCGCCTTTACGACCATTTACGCGATAAACAGCTTGCTTTGCTCAAGCCGTTTTATAATAAAGTGCGTGCTCTTGGCGGCAAAGATATTCCGGTCTATCTCTATGGTTTTGATGAAAGAGAACGCAATTACAATATGCCAATGCTTTCAGCAATGAAAAATGCCCGGCTGGCATTTGAAAATGTTAAATTTGTAACCACCGCCACCAATCCGGAAGCTGATCCTGAACTTTTCAAATATCTTGATGTACATTGCCGGAGTATTGGCAAATCCGATATTCAGCTGAATATGCAGACTGCCAAAACTTATGGTACAGATTATTGGTATTATATCGGCGGCGGTCCGTACTATCCATTTGGAAACTTTGAACGGGTCGATCAGGATCGTATCAACAGTCGCGGATTTTTCTGGGGAATGATTGCTTATGATCACCTCAAAGGCTGGCTGTATTGGGCAATCAATTATTGGAGCGGTAATGAACACTTTGTTAAACAGGATAAGTTTGATTGGAGTTTGTGGCAGACCAATCATGGAAGTTTTAACGGTATGCGTGCTTTGTTTTATCCCGGTAAAAATGGCGAGATCTATCCCAGTTTGCGGGCAAGTGCCATGCGCGACGGCTTGGAAGATGTGGAACTTTTCCGCATTGCACAAACGCTGGTGAAAAATGATGCGGATCGTAAGGAATTGGAAGTGATCCGGCAAGGTTATGCCTCCGGATTAAGCAGTTTCTGTAATGATATAAAGCTGCTGGAGAAAAATCGTAATAGATTGTACGATTTGTTGGCAAAATTGGTCAAGCCTCCCCGGATCACCAGATTGAATTTCAAAAATTTCAACCATCATAAGACTAATTTGTTTCATCCGTCGGTAACGGTGCTCAAAGACGGGCGGTTCATGGCAACCATGCAAGAAGTGAATAATTCGGATAATTACGGCGAACCCATGTATTCAATAAGCAGCGATAAAGGAAAGACTTGGAGCAAGCTGCAATATATAGATTCGCTTAAATATATAAAAATGGAAAACAGTGAGTTCACTCAAGCTGTTGCTGATGTACGACCATTTACATTACAGGATGGTTCAGTAGCAGTTTTTGGCTGTTCAACCTACTATATAGGTAATATCCGGGCAGGCTGTTTGCCGGAAAAACAGCCGATTATTCCTGCTCAAGCGGCATATTACTCTATTTGGTCGCCAGAAACAGAACAATGGGCAGCGCGGAAAAAATTGGATTTACCCGGTATAAAGCACTACCGGAGTGCCTGTACGCAGATTGCAACAGTTGGCAAGGATCAGGTAATTGTACCCATATATCTTGATGCAGAACTTTCACAAAAAGATGTCGGAACTCCCAAAAGATATGGAGTTATGACTGCTTTGTATAAGCTTGTTGACGGCAAGCTGCAATTTATCCGACGCAGTCGTCTGATGACCATACCGTGTAAGCGAGGATTGATCGAGCCGTCGATCATCAGTTTACCGGAGGGCGGTTTTGCTCTAACCATCAGAGCCGAGGACGAAAGAATGTATTGTGCAGTAAGTAAAGATGGTATTGATTGGAGCGACCCGATTCCGTGGCGTTGGAATAATACCGGCAAAACCGTTAAAACTCAATCCACACAGCAACATTGGCTGACTTTGGGTAAAAAAGTTTATTTGGTATATACGCGTTTTGACGGCAGCAATGCTGATTGTACACGCTATCGGACTCCACTTTATATAGCACAGGCTGATCCGGCAAAAGCAATGCTTTTTATGGAAACAGAAGCTGTACTTTTTCCACGGAGCAAGATCAATGGCGTGGAAGGCAGATACGGGAACTTCCATTGTACGCAAATAGATACAAACAGTGCCTTGGTAAGCGATGCCGCATTACATTCCGTAAATATGGGCAGAGGTGTTCACCGTAATATAATAACCACTGTAAACGCCGCCGAAGTCCGGGGAAATGTACTGAATAAGCAACAATATATCCTGAAATTTCCCTGAAAACGCACAATTTTGCGAAAAAGTTTGCTTTTAAATTTGCAATTTATCCGTTGTGTGGTAATTTAAAGCCCTGTCGCCCGGAGAACTCAAGCTCAAACGGCAGATGGTTGACAAAAAACTTGAAAAAAAGTTCAATTTAAGATTTGACAAATATCAAAACTGTGATATATTAAAAATCACGCTGTCAAAAGTTGCAAAACTTACGAACAGCGGTGCTGAAAAAAATCTTAAAAAAGTTTGAAATAAGATTTGACAAATCTTCAAACTGTGATATATTAAACTTCACGCCGCAATTTGCTGAAAAGCGAACGGCGGAGTTGAAATAAAAAAGTTTGAAAAAAGTTAAAAACAAGATTTGACAAATCTCAAACTTGTGCTAAATTAAATATCACGCTGCGATTTGCAAGATGATGCAGCGAGGTTGATAAACGATCAGCGATGAAGCTGAAAGTTGTTTGAAAATTGAATAGTGCGATGTAACCTGACAATTTACATTGAATTTGAATGTAGTTCAAATCACACAGAAAATCGAGCTGAATCGATCTTTCTTAAAAAGCGTTAAACAACGAAAGTTGTTGAAATAATTTTTATGGAGAGTTTGATCCTGGCTCAGGACGAACGCTGGCGGCATGGATTAGGCATGCAAGTCGAACGGATGTAGCAATACATTAGTGGCGAAAGGGTGAGGAACGCG
>SUVS01000088.1 GCA_015061885.1 Lentisphaerota bacterium | reverse complement strand
CCATAGTAATTTTATTACGCATCTGATCCTTCCTTTATTTTTTTTGTTAGGTTACTAAAAAATAAAGGTCAGATGCACTTTTGTCAAACAACTCGTCCCATCACAAAATTTGGGACATTAACAAAATATGAACAGAGGTAATTTTATTAAAAAAATAACAAATGGAGGATGTATGTTGAAAAAGAGATTTACACCAATCGGATCGCCGGAGATTTCTGCCCAGGGGCAGTGTAAAGCAGAATGCTTTACCCTCATAGAACTCCTCGTAGTAATTGCCATCATTGCCATATTGGCGGCAATGCTGTTACCCGCACTTTCGGCGGCACGCGAGCGGGCAAGAAGTGCAAACTGTATCAATAAACTCAAACAGCAGGGAACAGCCTGTATGATCTATGCACAGGATTCAAACGACTACCTGCCGATCGACGAAGATGAAAAACAAACCGATAACAACATTGTCAGCGAAGGTACTTTGAGTTATATACTCTACCGTGGTCAGTATCTGGCGTTTGATGTGCCGTTACAGGGGGTTACTGAAGGGCGTGAACGCTACTATGAAATGTATTTCCGTTGTCCGTCCGACCCCGGCAGTTACTCCGGCAGTTCCACCAAGGGGTGGGATTACGCAAGTGCAAAAGGCAGTTATTACACTTTTATCTGGGGCGAAACGATTGCGGGCAAAACCATTACTGCCGGAATGGTGGGTATTTACGGTAATCTGCCAGCCTCGCGGCTTCGGGTGGGTAAAGATGATCCCGGTCGGGTGTTTGTTTTTGATATGTACCCCAAATATATGAATACGCCGGCTAAAACTTACTACAATCATCCGTCAACATTCAATGCATTGACTTTGGGCAACACCGTAAATACCGTTGACAGCGGTGCCGCCAAACGCAGTGCCGGCAGTAAGGATGACCGTATTGTTTTGAAGATATGGGAAAGTAATTAATAAATTGCTCAAAAGAAAGGCAGTTTTTTTATGAATAAAACATTATTGAGTGTTTTGACCGCAACAGTGTGTGCCGGTATCGGCTTGCAGGCGGCTCCGGCGGAAAAAGCTCCGGTCAAGCCGTTGCCGCCGGTCAGGATGAATGGCAAAGCATTCTTCCCGATCGGGGTTTATGACCTTGCCCGCAGTACCGTCAAACAGCCGGAACGGCTGGGCGATGTTGATCCGGTTTTGTATGATTGCGGAGTCAATGCGGCATTTTTCGGCAATATCGGTATGCCCGGCGATAAGCGGTATCCGGGGTATTCACATATTGTCAAAGCATTTGAAAAAGCCCAAAAAGATCCGCGTTTTTCCAATATTGCGTTGATTATAAGTTTTGATTCCCGTATTTACAGCGAAAATGATCCGTCGCTGACCGGCAAGGCACGACGCAAATACCGCCCGCTCAACGCCGCAGAAATCGAAGTCCGCAAAAAGTTTCTTGCCGAAGCAATGACTTTTTTTGCCAAACAGCCCAATGTGATCGGTTACAGCGTCGATGAACCGGAAAACACCTTTACCAATTATTTCAGAATCCACCATAAAGGCAAAGACATCAACCGTATCGGTTTTGCCCTTAACGACTGGCTGGGGTGGTTCAAGCCGCTGATCGACCGGTATCACCCCGGAGCATTGCAGATACCGATCATTGCCTGGTGGGGCACTTACAAGGATGTTGCTCCGCTGTATGATATATTGATCGCCGACCAGTATCCCCGCGGCAAAGGCAAGAATCAGCCGGAGTTTTCCGCCGGACTTTATGAAGTATCTTTTGATGCGGCACGGGCTGTGGATGCCGCCCGCAATGCCGGGGGCGGCCGCACGGTCATCTATATGCCGCCCTCATTCAACAATCTCAAAGGCAACTGGACTTTCCCGACCCGCAAAGAGTTGCGTTATCTCTATTTTGCTCCGGTTACCCGCGGGGCGATGGGGATCATTGCATGGCGGCTCAACCGCTGTAAACAGCCCTACCGCGAAACGGTGGTCTATCCGACCTTGAAAGAACTCTCCCGTTTCCACGATTATTACCTCGGCACCTGGCACGATGAACTGGTCAGCAGTAATCATGATGAGGCCACTGTGGATTATCTCAAAAAATTTGCCACCCGCGATGAATTGCTCAACGATGTAAAAATCGGCAAAAAGAAAGTGGTAGCTGATTTTGTGCCCGATGTAACTTACTGCCTCCGCAGAAAAGCCGACGGCCAATGGATGCTTTTGGCAGTCAACAACCGGCGTGATGCTCTGGATGTGGCTTTTACTGTAAAAAGCAAGATGCCCGCAACGGTCAAAGAAGAGTTGAGCGGCAAAACTGTCAAGGTCGCCGGAAAGGTCATCAAAGACAAATTCGGCCCGTTTGATGTGAAAGTATATACCTGGAGTGAAAAATAATCCATGAGTGCTGATGTTTTCGGGCGGAGCCTTGATTGCTGGATCAATATTCAGCAGGTAACCTGTAACTCAATGATGCTGCGGTACAGTCACAAAGAGTGGCTTGTTCCGGTGATTGCCGAAGTTTCCGGCGGCGGAGAAATTTTCCGGCAGGAGCAAGCCGGTAATCTGGCAGGGCGTTTCGCCTTTGAAGATCTTGCTCCGGATACAGAATATCAGGCAACGGTGAGTATCAACGGTCAATCAATTACTCTTGATTTCAAAACTCTGCCGGAGCCGGGATCGGAACGGCTTTTCCGGATCGCACTTTTTTCTGATACGCATATATCATGTCAGAAAAATGCCCGCAACGGCAGATTGCATGGCGAGAGTATTGCTCTGCTCCGCAGTCTTATGCAGGAAGCCGCAAAAAGTGCCGATTATATCATCGGCCCCGGCGATATGGCTGATGGCGGAGCCGCCGCCGAGTTTGCCGCATTGGAAGATATTATAAAAAGTGTAAATATTCCGGTGCTGGCAGTACCCGGCAATCACGATGTGCCGCACGGCGGCGATGAACGCTTTGCCCGGCTTTTCAAGCAGACAACATTCTTTTTTGAGCGTGATAATATCCAGCTGGTCGGCTTGGATACCGGCAACGGCAGGCTGAATAAAGCGTGCAACCGGGAAGTCATTGCCCGGATAGACCCGGCAAAAGCGGTGATAATCTTCTGCCACTTTCAGCTCTTTGCCGATGAGTGGATACCCGATGATGACAAGGTGATTTTTGATGCCGATGAGTGTTCTGATATGCTCGAAAAAATCAAAAGCCTTAATGCTCTGGCGTGCATCGGGCATAAAAATGTGGCCGCCAAAGTGGAGATGGGTAATTTTATCCAGCTAAATCTGCCGCAGTTGACCCATTTTCCTGCCGGTTATCTGATTTTGGATGTATATTATGATGAATTCCGGTTCCGGTTTGAGCCGATCCCCGGCGAAATATTAAATGAGTATTCGCGGTTGGGAACCGAAGCGGCACGCTATCACTCGCACCCCAAGTGTAAACTCAAGTCGGAATACCGCGATAAATACACTCAATTTTACTGGAATGGAGCAGTTAAAAATGGACTTTCTTTATAATGGCGAACCCGGTTGGATCTCTTCGGTACGCAGTAACGACTGGCGGATTTTTGCCCAACCGTTGACCACCAAATTGAATACTTATATATGGAGCAGCGGAGCGTGGGTAAATTCTTCTGAAGCATCGCTCGAACCCGGCAGTAAAGGCAGAATGAAGTTTACTCTGGCGGAAGATTTGAACCAGTCCGGCGACATGCTCATGCTTTTTCTGCCGTTCAATCCGCTTGCCCGGACCAAGAGCGACGAGCTTTTTGAATTGCCGGAAAATGCGGAATCCCGCTGGAGCTGGCCGGTGCTGGAAGTCCGTCTGCCGGTTTCAGAAATAATCGTCAAAGATTTTCCGGTGCCGACCCAGCCGGAAACGGTATTTTTCGACGGTTGGCTGCGGAAAGCCGGTGAAAAGTTCTACGCTCTCCCGGAAATGCCTTTCAATGTGAACGATATTCCTGCCGAATCGTTGCAGATAAAATTGAGCAGTAACTTCAGCAGCAATAAATTACGCGGTTCAGTTACCGCCGAACAGCCGGCGGAAGCCCGATTTATGGCAGACCGGAACTTCAATGAAAAAGTAATTCTCGAATATGCCGGTAAAACGCACGAACTGGCAATGAAAAACGGCAATGCAGTCTTTGAATTGCCGCTCGAAACAGAAAAAAACTGTGAGTTAAAAGCATATTGCCCGAATATTATTACGGAAGTAAGCAATTACTGCGATCCGGGATTTTATGCTGATTTGGGGTATAATGTTGTCTGGGGCGATATGCACGTTCACAGCCGCGAATCCGACGGCATGGGTGAACCCGAAGAAGTGATGCACCGGGCAAGAGATTGGCAGAAACTTGACTTTATGGCGTTCAATGAACACATAGAACACTCCCTTGCATGGCGGGTGTGGTCAAAAGCCAAGTGGGCTAAACTGCGTAAACTCTACGAAGAAAGCACCGTCAACGGCGAATTTGTCATCATTCCCGGTTTTGAGTATTGCAGTTATTGCAATTTGTGGTGCTTTAATGATGAATACCACACTTATCTGGCTCCGGAATACAACCGCGAGGGCGAATACCGCCTCCGCCGTGCCGATACCGAAGAAGGCAAACTTCAGGCAGTGGAAATTCAGCAGAAGATCGCCGAATTTGCATCCAAACCCGGCTGGATGGTCGGCTATCACCGTTTGGAAGTATTGAAAACCCAACTCGGCAAGCTCCCCACTCCGGTGCATTGTCTGCAAATGGCACACTACAAACGCCCGCCGGAAGTCGGCAGTATGGATTATCTGCTGCGGGGCGATAAGGTGGCGTTTTTCGGCGGTACGGATACCCATCTGGGAATGCCCGCAGTCGGTTATACCGGCAGTCGTACTGCCAACAGCGGTTTGACGGCACTGCTGGTCAGAGAGCTTGACCGCAAAAATCTGCACGAAGCATTGCTTGCCCGCCGCTCTTACGCCAGTCTGGGAAGCCGTACCCTTTGCGATATGCGTTTGAATGGTCATATTATGGGCAGTCAGGTTCAGATCGCTGAAGGCGATGCTATGGAAATAGTATTCCGTGCCGCCGGCAAAGAAAAACTCAAGCGTCTGGAAATAGTTATCGACGGCGAAAACGCTTTTGTTCAGGATTTGGACAAAACTTTCTGCGACTGCACGTTCAAGACGGTCAAAACAACCTCCAAACCCGGTTTTGTCTTTGCTCGGCTGCATCTGGAAGACGGCAGAATGGTATGGACTTCGCCAGTGTATGTAAATTGAGTAAAAACAGATATTATGAGAGACACAAGAGGTCTCTCATTTTTTATGTCTAAAAACAAAAAGTGGTTTGCCTCTTGATAAAAATGGATTTATGTTAAATCCGAGAACAAACCGAAGTCGTA
>SUVS01000032.1 GCA_015061885.1 Lentisphaerota bacterium | reverse complement strand
CTTGCACATCCCAAGGGGGCATTGCATTGTCCCCTTGGAACCCCTTGCTCGGTCGGCAGCAATATCCAGTGCGAGTTACCTGGCGATTTTTAATTAGAGCGGCGGCATACGCCGCCTTAAGCGATTTTGAGCAAAGCTCAAAATCGTCCTCAAACGCCGGATGGCTTCGCTCAACTCCGGTCAGCTTCGCGGAACATTTCCGCTCGGTTTGCCGGAATGTATCCGGCAAACTGCCTTCCCATGCGTTCGCGGGGCTGACCGCCCTTCGCGGCGTGCCGCCGCGTGAGCTGTTGGCAAACAACATCAACAGTTTTGCAACAGTTCCAATTTTTTTTATATTTTTGTTTTGTTCCGGTTGCATATATTGCTGTTCTGTACTATCTTTATAGAAAAATATTTAATCTTGCGGAAAGTGGTTATGAAAATTTTTTTATTATTACTGGCAGTATTGATTGGTTTTCCGTTTTGCCGGGTGGCGGCTTTTGAAATTTCTGAAAATACTCAAATCGTTACCGGTTCAAACGCCGGGGCATCTACGCTTTTTGCCGCCCGCGAATTGGCTGAATATATTTTCACCGCCGGCTCGATCAAACCGGCGGTGGTCAAAAACAGCAGTACAGCTCCGTCGCAAATCATTATTGGTACATTGAATGATGTAAAAACACTTCCTGCCGCGGCGGCAGAAAAACTTGCCGCTGCCGCTACTCCGGATGCTTTTGCTATTGTCTGTTCGGGCGATAAACTCTATATCGTCGGCAAAGACCGGGTAGGGGAGCTTTATGGAGTGTACGCTTTTCTGGAGGAAAAAATTGGCGTAAGGTGGTTCCGTGCCGCTACTCCGGAAGATGCTTATGAGTATGTGCCCGAAAATACCAAACTTCGATTCAAGGATTTTGAAATCGTGAGGGTGCCGGTATTCCGCTACCGGCAGCTCACCCATTCCGGGGCTACCGGCAAAACTCCGGTCAACGGTCAGACTCTGGCTGTGCGGCAGGGATTCCAAATCAATCCGCCGTGGAATTACAAGCGGGCGTTTCAGGAACCATTTTATCTGGAACGCTGTTCTTCGCTTTCGGTCGGCACCGGCGGGCATGGCGGATTTTACCACCCCGTACATGAAAAACTTTTTGAACAGCACCCCGAATATTTTGCGTTGCAGAACGGCAAACGCGTAAAGGGTAAACAAATTTGCATTTCCAATCAGCAAGTGCAGAAGCGGGTGCAGAAGTATATTGAAGATATTTATAAAACTGTGCCGCCCAACAAAATAACTTATCTTTTCGGCATGCTCGATACTACGAGTGGCTGGTGCGAGTGCCCGAATTGCCGCAAGCTCGATGGTGATGGTGCGTTTGATTATATAAATGTATCCAGCCGCTTTCACAAAGTTGCGGTAAAGATCATGGCGGAAATCTACAAAAAATATCCCGATGCCCGGTTGGAGGCATGGGCTTATCATACCTACCGGACGATCCCGGAAAATGTTAAATATGACCCTCGCACACTGATTTATTATTGTACGCACGGCAGATGTTACGGGCATGAGTTGCGGGATCCGGGCTGTTTGAGGAATGTCAGGCAGTTGGAGCTTATAAAAGCATGGCGTAAGATCTCTTCACGCATGAAAGTTTATGAATACGCCAACTGCACCCCGGTACTTTACGGCTGTATGGAAGAAATTTTGTGTAAGGATCTCCGGTTTTACCGGGAACTCGGTCTGGAGGGGTGGAAAGAAGAGATACGCTTTGCCGATGCCCGCTTCTGGCCGCCGGTGAAGAAGGGCGAAATCGATTACCGTGCCGATCGAGCCAACTCCAACTGGCAATGGTATTGCGTGGCAGGTAAATTGCTCTGGAACCCGGAACTTGATCCGGAAGAAATTTTAAAAGATGTGGAAAGCAAATATTACGGCAAAGCCTATCCGGCAATGAAAAAGTACCACGATCTCCGCCGCAAACTCTGGAACAATTCATCGTATTGTTTCGGTTATCCGACCGGCGATCAGCGGCGGGAAAGGCTTTTGTCGGCACCGGGAACTGAAGCTGAACTCTTAACATTGCTCAAAGCGGCAGAAAAACTTGCGGGCGATGACCCGATTTTACGCGGACGGCTGAAAGATGACCGCGATTGGCTGAACCGATATTGGATCCAGCCCAATAAGACTCTGCGACGCAAGCCGGATAAAACATCTTACGCCCCCGTCAGAGTCGGAACGGTAAAAATTGACGGAAACCCCGACGATTCGGAGTGGTTCCGGGCATGGCATACAACGGATTTCAAGTATATTGCCATCGGCGGTAAAGGCAAAAACAGCAGAAACAGAAAAGCGGGAAAAACTGTTTTATCGCTCCTTTCTGACAAACATAATTTATATTTCCGCTTGATCGCTGAAACTCCGGATAAAGGATACTCTGCCAATGAGCGTATTGCATTTTTTATTGTGCCGCCGACTGCCGCCGGAGAGTGTTATTCGGTTTATGTAAACAGCGACGGCACATTGGGCGAGGTCAGTTTGCCAAGAAGCCGCAAAAAGATTGCCGCCGCAGTCAAACCTTACCGCACCGGATATTGTATGGAAGTTAAAATTCCGCTTGCCAGGCTCGGAATTGCCGAACGCGGTGCCGTGTGGAAACTGCATGTTGCCCGGAGCCTTGACGGCAACCGGTGTTTGAGCCTTGATGGAACTGCATTGCGTGATACGGTAAATTACCGGGGCGTGGTCATCGGCTCGCCGCTGTTGAAAAACGGTTCTTTTGAAAATCTGAACGCCAAAGATGCTCCGGAAAAGTGGCTTTGCAAAAATTGTAAAATCATCAATTCCGGTGCATCAAATGCCATTAAACTGGTTCCCGGCAGTCATATTTACCAGTTTCTGACCCATCCGGAACTCAATCAGCAGCCCGTTGCCCGCAAGATCAAAGTAACATTCCGAGCCACCGGCAAAGGTACGGTGAATGTTTATGCCGTCCGTTACAACGATACCAAAGATGCCAGAGCCAAATACGGTTACCGCCGGAAATTTTTCTCCACACAGCAGATCCACAAAGCGGTGCTTTCTGGTAAACAAAAGTTTTACAGCTGTCTATACACCATAAATCCCGATGAATGGATAGCGTTACGGTTCACCGTTTCCGGCAAAAACGGCAGTTTTTTAACGCTTGACGATGTATCGGTAAGCAAGCTGGAAAATGGTTTATGAGTTGTGGCTTTACGACTTGCCGTAAAATCGTCAGGTAACTCACACTTAATGTTGCTGGTCAATGAGCAAGGGAGGTCGTGGAGAGAGAATACAATATCCTCCGCGGATTGCGGCACCAGCTGCATACGATAATTATTGCTTATCAACCAACATGAAGAACAGATTCTACTTGCTGAATCGGATAAATTTTAGACAACTTTCGTAATTTAAAACCTTGAAATTATATTTTATTTCATGTATAATGCTGGCAGGAAATATCACGAGAGGTCGGCATTATGTCTGAAACACATCCGGAAAAAACCAGTTTGCTTTTGCGGGATCAGATTTATCTGGAACTGCGTAAATTGGCAGTCAATTCCCTGCCGGGTACCCGTATGCCCAGCGAAAATGCCATTGCCGGAAAATTCAAAGTTGCCCGCATGACCGTATCGCGGGCGTTCCGGAAACTGGAAGCAGAAAATCTTATTGAACGCCGCAAAGGGAGCGGATCGTTTGTCAAAGGTGTGCGTACCGTAACTTATCTTCTGCCCACTGCTGATTGTTTGACCCGGCTGGGGGCCAATGCCGCTATCCACCGGCAACTTATGCAAGGTTTGATGCGGGGAGCCGCCAGATTACAACTGCGGTTTGAAACATTGATACCATGCCGGGAAAACAACCGCTTCAAGTACAATTCAAATTTGCTGAAAACCTTTAATTCCGGCTCAATGGTAATATTGACCTATTGGTTTTGCGGGATGTTTCATCTTTTATATGAAAAACGCATCCGCACTGCTTTGATCTGGAATCATGAGAATTTGCGTGGATTCCGGCAATATACGGCTGATTGGTTTATTCTGGAAGCCCAAAGACGCTCCGCAGTACAGAGAATATTACATTTGTTGTATGAAAGATCCTGCCGGAAAATTGCAGTAATTGATCTTTATCCGGAAGAAAAACATCATCCGATAACTGAAATCTATCGGGATTTTGTTCAGAATAAAGCGATTAAACCGATCATCATACCTCTGATCAAACATTCGGACTTGCACCCCTGCCAATGGCGGGATATGCTGCGTGATCACCTGGCGGCGGTTTACGCAAAAGAAAGATTTGATGCGTTGCTGTTGAATGTCAACAATATGTTTTTCGGAAAAAATATCCACGAATATTGCAATTTACCGGAAAGTGTACAAATTTTCGGCGTAAATGTGCAACCGGAACAACTGTTGCTGGAAACGCCTTTCCCCTATTGCCATGCACCTTATGAACAAATGGGGGAAGAGGCTGTGGAATTACTGGCTTTGTCAGGTCGGCAGAATATATGCAGAAAATATGACTATATTTTTGAAAATACCGATCAACTGAAATATTGAGGCACCCGGCGGGAGCGTATCTGATGAGTGGAGACAGAGTTAAAGAGATATTTTTTCCGGTCGGACATTATAAAAATGTTCCTTACTTTATGCCGCAGGATTCCATCGGCAATGGCGGCAATAATCTGTCGCTTATGGAATCGCAATGGCAGGATTGGAAAAGCGTTGCCGACACTCAAGGTATAACTTTGTGGAGTCATACAGAGATTTTTGAACGCAAAGGATACACGGTTGAAAACAACCTCTATACGGCAGCACCGGACAGGGTGCAGATCCAACTTGCCATAAGCGGTAAATATGTTGAAAAACACTGCTGCTGGGAGGCAATAAGTTTTACCGATCCGGCAATACACGGTAAAGCCGCAGAAGAACTGAAAAATTTTATGGAAAAACAATACAGATGAAAGGAGTTTTTTATGAGGAACAAACATTTTACTTTGATCGAGCTTTTGGTCGTAATCGCAATAATCGCCATACTGGCGGCAATGCTGCTGCCGGCACTTTCGGCGGCACGGGCACGGGCTCATTGTGCAAGTTGTCTTGGGAATCTCAAACAGCTTGGATTGGTTTATCAGCAGTACAGCAGCGATAATGGCGGCTGGTTGCGGCCGTCATCGCTGGATGGCAATGTCAGAACAATGTGGATGTATCCGATACGGGATGCCATTTATGGCGATGAAAATACAGACGGTTCCCCCGCTTATGCCGGAGAAAATACTTACGCTGTGTTCCGTTGTCCTGCCGAACCGACCGGATTCGGCAGTTATAATGATGGTCTCTTCACATACGCCCACTACGCTCACAATGCCCGCGGGTGCGGACAAGCCAAAAGCGATGGCACATGGAATTATCTGCCACGGCATGAATCAAGTTTGCTTGCACCTGAAAAGGCACCGGTTTTTCTGGACAGTGCCCGCAAAAACAGCTATTGTATAGATGGCATTAAACCCAATTATGCTGCTTATCGCCACGGCGGTACGCCTTTTGAAGAAGTGATCGACAAAAAGAATGTTTCATCTGCCGGCAGTATTATCAATGTTGTTTTTTATGCCGGCAATGCCGAAAGTGTTGATAAAAAAGCCATATACGGGACTTTCTGGCTTTGCGAAGGCATAAGTTATATGGATGGTGTGCAGGTTAAAGATTGATTCTTTTATACAACTTTTGAACCGATTTTTTGATGGTATAAATTTGCATTGCATAAAAAATCAGTCTATAATAACAACAGAATTTATTTTTTGCCAAAAACAAGGAGATGGTTTATGTTTAAAAGTTTATGGTTGATGGGATCGGCGGCATTGATGTTTGCCGGCGGGGTGGTACTTCAGGCGAAAACGGTCAATTTTGCCGACGATATTGCTTCGTGGAAAACTGCCAGAGTCGGGATTGAAGTTGCCGGCAAAAGTATTCGCATGAATGTGGTTGCCAAAGCTCAAGGTAATTACGGCTTGATCTGGAAATATCTGCCCGCTATTCCGGAAGGTAAATATATCCAGATCAAGGTCGATGCTCTGGAAAACTCCAAGGCTTTCGGCTGGACTCAAAGTTCCAGTAATACGGTCAAACGCTCTTTCGGCGTGATTTTTCAGGGGGTGAATACTTACAGTCCGTGTGCCAATACCAGATTTGCTTTCGGTATAAATCAGACTGGCGACGGCAAAAATCCCGGTGCGTGGATCAAATACGACAGTTACACCATTTCCGAAGCTCCCGAAAACAGTCTGGTGGCAGTCAAAGAACCTGCCGCCGGGGATTTGAAAGTCGGTGATACCATCAACTTCAAGATTTTCCGCAGTACTCCGTGTGCCAACCCGGTGAAGATACGCGTATTTGTTACCGGAGTTAAAAAACGCGATCTTCAGAACTTCCAGCTCTGCAAAGAACGCAGTTTTGACGCAGTTTACGATGCGGCTGCCAAGTGCTACACCACCAGCGTAAAAGTTACTGACGATTCTTACACTATCGACAGCGTGAAAGATAAACTCTACATGGTCGCCGCCGCCGATCTTGACGGTACCAACAGCTATTATACCATGCCTTTTGCGGTCAAACTGGCAACTGCCAATAAACTGCCGACGGCGGTTTTTACTGCCGACTCGCCCACCACCCGCGACAACCGTCAGGCGTGGTTCGATATGGTTCTGGGCAAAGAAAATCTGGCTTTGAACAAACCTTTGCAGTTGATTCCCCGCCCCAATTATCACCTGACAGTTGATAAAAAAGGTAAAGATGGATGCGATGCTACCGACCTTACCGACGGCAACATTACCAAACGCGTGAGCGATACGATCTGGTTCGACCGCCGTGCGGTCGGCTTTTACGGCGGTGTGAACACCGTATTCATGCGGCTTGATCTCGGCGAAGTAAAGCCGGTGGATTACATAGCTTTGCGGGCATTGGGCGGTTCCGAAAGCGGATTCCGTTTCCCGAAAAAGTTTGAAGTCATGGTTTCCAAAGACGGCGAAAAATTCTTCAATGCCGTGGAAATGGTCAAACTTGCTCCGGCGGAAGCCTATCAGAGCGACTTTGTCAAAACTTATTACTATCCGGAAAACAGCAAATGGCAGCAGAGCGTTTGCAAAGCCTTCAAGCTCAAGGTCAATGCCGACGCCCGGTATATCATCGTCAAGCTGACCTTGGATAAACACTTTTTCAGCGACGAAATGGCAGTTATAGCCGCTGATAAAAAATCTGCGGATTTCAACAGCGTATATGATGGCAAAGGTTTTGCTGTCCCCACCGACAGTTTGACCGCCCAGCCGCGTCTGCCGGAACTGGCGGTGGTCAAAGGCGTAGCCGCACCGCAGGCGTTGAGCATCAGCGATTACCGTATTGAACGCAATAAGATCAAAAAAGCTGAAGTGGTCGTGGAACTGCCTGAAGAGTTGACCATTTACAATAAAACTCCCGAAAAGATCACCGTTGACGGCAAAAAATACAACCGTTACCGTCTGCCGACCAAAGATGGCTTAAAAGTAAGCTATATATACATACTTTCCAGCGACAAAACTCCCGATGAGCTGCCCCCCGCCAATATTTATGTGGAATACGACGGCAAAACCGGGTTCAAACAGTCTTTGCCGATAAAAATGGTTACTCTGCCCAAGTTTGAAACCTTCAAAAAAATGCCGGTGTGCCTGTCGTGGATGGTTACCGAAACTCTCTTTGATTCTTATCCTGATTTGCTGAAAAACTATAAGCGTTTCGGCTTTAACGGTGCCGGGGTGTTCCCCCGCTTCTGGGTCCGTAACCCCAAAGCAGATCCTTCGGATAAGATCAAGCGTTATGAAGAGATACGCAAGGCGGGTTTTGTTCTTTACATGAACGACTCGGCCATGCACGAAATGATCCGCACCAAAAAAGCCGGTCATGAAGTCTATTGCATAACCAAAACTCCATCCAAACTCACTTGCCCCAGCTATACCGGTAAGTTTTATCAGAAAGAAATGGAGCGTATTGCCCGCTGTGTGGTGATGAGCAAGCCCGATCATGTACTGCTGGATATTGAGTGCTTCAACTACGCTTTCAGACGCTCCACCAAAGAGTGTTCCCGCTGTGTGGAAGCGATCAAAAAATCCGGTATGAGTGCCGATGAATATATCCTTTCCTGCGGCAAACGCATGATAAGCGATATATCCAAAGCTCTGGAAAAGGGTGCCAGAGAAGCCAATATACCCATGCCCAAACTGCACATGTATGACCTTGACCGGCTGGATAACCGCCACGGTATCACCCGCTTTACCGATCTTTATCCGGAATTGATAAAATCCTCCCAGCCGAGCTTGTATATCGGCGGTCATCCGGCAGTTATCCAGAAGAATATCCGCAAAAACTATCAGCTTATGAAAACAAAAGATATTCTGCCCTGGCTCTCCACCGGGTGCTACGGCGAATACGATTCGTATCTGGTGGAGCCCATTGTGCTGGAAGCATTGATGAACGGTGCCGGCGGGGTGCTCAATTATGCGTTCAATCACTTTGCCGATTCCCCGCTGGATTTCTACTATCACGCGTTGGCGGTCATGAAACTTGCTCCTTACGAAAAGTTGCTTATCAAGGGTGAATACCCCGAAGTCAAAGGCAGTAACGGCAAGATGTTTTACAGTATGGTCAAAGCAGATAATGAAATGCTGCTGCTGGTCGGCAACTACTACAAAGCCGCTCCGGAAAACGTGGTAACTCTGCCGTGCAGTAAAGCTGAGGTGTTGGATTTGAACACCGGCAGAAAGCTCACCACCGGCAAAGAGTTTAAGATGAATGTGGAACCCGGCAAGTTCAATTTGTATTATCTCAAAGCCAAATAAACACTCATGATAAGGGGCTGTTGCAGAACTCAAGAGTTTGGCAACAGCCTCAACTGAATGTGTCACACCGGAGTGTAACGAAGGCGGAAGCTGCAGACAGGCGTTTGCTTTGCAGTAACTGTTCCGGAGATGTTATTTCTCAATATTTTCTCTGCAATATTTGAAAATATCCGATGGTATGGTATTTTAAAAGAGGATAACTGATTCCAAACCATTATATAAAGGAAATAAGTATGAGTAATTTTGAATTCGGTTTTTCGCGTGAAGACATCACTCCGGCATTGGGTGCCCCGCTGTGCGGATATTTCAATGCCCGTCCCAATAAGGGGGCTCTTGACCGTTTGAATGTTAAAGCCGCAGCGTTCCGCACCGGCGATAAGATCGCGGCAATCGTTTCTTACGATCTCTGTTTGATGACCCGTGCGGTGATGGATGGCATTGCCGAAAAAGTCAATGCTGTTTTGCCGGAACTTGCCGGTAATACGCTTTATTGCTGTACGCACACTCACACCGGACCTTACACCAGCAAACTTTTCGGTGCCGATTACGATGTTGAGTATATGGAAAGCCTTACCGCCAAAACTGTTTCTGCTCTGAAACAGGCGGTCAAATCTCTGGCTCCGGCGGAACTTTATGCCGCAACTACTGAATGTACCACGCTGGCGTTCAACCGCCGCTACATCATGAAAAACGGCAAAACTCTGACCAACCCCGGCAAACTCAATCCGGAAATCGACCATCCGGAAGGTGCGACCGATCCGCAGATCATCATGATGCAGGTCAAACAGAATGGCAAGGCAGTCTTCATGCTGGCGAATATTTCCAACCACACCGATACCATCGGCGGCGACTGGGTTTCTGCCGACTGGCCCGGCATCATGGAAAAGGAAATCCAGTATCAGCTCGGTTACGATATACCCGTTATGACCATCATCGCTCCGCAGGGCAATATCAATCACTTTGATGTTTCCACCGGCGAAAGTCAGACCGATTATGCCGAAGCCGTGCGTATCGGCAAAGGTTACGCCGGAGTTCTGTTGAGTGCATTGTACCGTTTCAGAAAAATGGAAGAGCTGGAGATCCGTACCGGCATGAGCGAATTTGAAGCTCCTTACTATCAGGTATCCGATGCCGAGTACGCCGAAGCCAAAAAAGTTTACGAAGAAAACAAAGATGCCGTTATGGAAGCCGGCCGCGATTTTACCAGCGAAGATATTGCCCGCGGCGTACCCTTCGTGAAAAAATATTTTGCCGAGCGTTTGATGGAATGTCGTGATAATCCCATTACAGTCAAACGCATTGAACAGCAGATCGTTATTGCGTTCAATAAAGAATTGGCGATCGTTTCGCTCCCGGCTGAACCTTTTGTGGAACTGGGTATTGCCATCCGGACAAATTCTCCGTACAAAATGACGGTGCTTGCCGCATTGGGTATGGGCGAAGTCGGTTATGTCGGTCTGCCCGGCAACTACGGCAACGGCGGTTACGAAACCAGTCCTTCCCGCGGCCTTGCTGACCCGACTGTGGGTGAAGCTATCATCGCCGGAGCAGTGGCACTGCTCAATAAGTAAATTTTATTGAAATACCAAGCCGTCAGATATTCTGCAAAGGATTTTTGACGGCTTTTCTGCTTTCAGAAAAATATGAAATTTTCTGCTGTATTGCCGGATATTCCGTGGCGGAAGCATTTTCACCGCAACTATCTTTATTTGACCGGCATCGTCTGTTCCATCGTTATCTGGCGTATGCTTCCGGCGGCCTGGCTGGCGGCGGCTTTGCTGTTATTGCTGACGATATTTTTGCTGTATAAGAAAATGTACCGCGAAACTCTGATGCTGACAGCGGCGGTCATTGCCGGCTCTGCGGCGGTTTTTCTCGCTTCCGGCAGTAAAACTTTTCCGGACAACGGCAGATTGGAAAATGCCGTTGTCAGAATAGATGACCGTTCGGCGGTAGGCCCCGCCTGGTTCCCCGATGATTTATATTTGCGTTGGGCAAATGCAGTTTACAACGGTAAAAAGATTCAGGTCCATATACCCGAAAAAATGGGTGATGTGGGGTTGTATGATAATAAAGAGTATATAGTTTCCGGCAATTTGTATGCTTTGAGTCTGCCGCCGGAATATTTTATGCTTGATAAAGCGGGTAAATGGAAAAACATTTCGCAGGCTTTCCGCCGCAGTAATTATAATGATTATTTGGCAAGAAACGGTGTCAGCGGCGTATTATATCTGGAAAATATAAAACCGGTGCCGGAGAGTAAAAAGTCGCTCATTGCTCAATTGCGGCGGCAGTTGGCACAGCGTCTGGACAGCAACAATAATGATGCAATGAACCGGGCGGTCATCGGTGCGGTAACGCTTGGTTTACGGCATCGCCTGTCTGGCGGAAATAAGAGATTTTACGCCAATGTGGGGTTGGCTCATTTGTTCAGCGTAAGCGGGTTGCATGTAGGCGTGCTGGCTGTACTTATATTGTTTCTTATGCGGCCTCTGCCCAGATTACTGCACATCCCGGCGGCAGGGACTTTGATCTGTTATGTCTTAACTGCCGGCGGCGAAGCTCCGGCGGTGCGGGCATTTGTCATGATTTTTGTATTGGTGATCTTCCGGTCGTATTTTCTGCGGTGCAGGGCTTTGGAAGTTTTATCAATCATCTGCGGCGGTTTTCTGATAATCAATCCGCTCTACCTTACTGACGGCGGGTTTTTATACAGTTTTATAATAACGGCGGTGCTGATAAAATCATCGGAATGGATAAAGCATGTGGTAAGTTCTTTCAGCGGAACTGCACTGCTTGCAGGGGAACCGTCGCAACTCAAACGCCGCTTTTATCAATGGCGGGGAAAAGTTGCCGGAGCGGCGTTTTTTACCGGAACAGCATCGGCGGCGTCCGCGGCATTGAGCCTTTTCTTTCAGAATATGTTCTTTGCCGGAGGTATGCTGGTAAATCTGCTGGTACTGCCGGTGCTGATGCCGTTGTATTTATTGGCGATATGTAAGATCATACTGCCGGGATGGTCGGCCGGTTGGAATGTTTTGCTCAATATGCTGGTCGATTATGTGCAGTATGTTGCTGAAATCGGCAATGAGTTTGCCTCGCACAGCAATATCATGCACATATCTTATCTGACGGTATTGATCTTTACAGTTTTGCTGATGCTCTTTTTTACTTTGGCAAACAACCGGTATTCGCTGCCGGTATTGGCATTGCTGTTGCTGACCGGATGCTTTATGTTCTTACGCAGCAGTTTTGCCCCTGAACGGGTTTATGCTGTAATATGGGGCGGCAAAGTGGAAAAGCCGGTTGCTGCGATGATATTGCCGCAGGCACATGCGATGTATCTTTTAAA
Source organism: Lentisphaerota bacterium (assembly GCA_015061885.1). GTDB lineage: Bacteria > Verrucomicrobiota > Lentisphaeria > Victivallales > Victivallaceae > SIG78. The sequence continues at coordinate 22,120 of SUVS01000032.1, read as the reverse complement.
TTGCAATTCCGATGCTGTGCCGCTGATACTTGATGCGGCGGCTTATTATGGAGTCAGTCAGATCGACCGGCTGGATTTCGGCAATCCGGTTGCCGGTTGTGTCAACGGTTTGCCATACCTTGTCAACAATATACCGGTAAAGAGATACCGGAAAAGTTCTCTGGCAATACGCAGCGGGGTTTTCAGAGAATATACGGAAAAATTGTCTTTGGAACCGGGTGCAAAAGTTGAAAGTTTGAGCGTGAATGATTTGTACGGCGAGCCTGAAATAAAATACACATTCGCCTCCGACGGTACGCTTGCGGTACATAACCGGGGTAAAATCCACAAGCTCGAACGCACCAGATACCCGGTAATGTATATATTAGGATGGAATTAAGATGCAACAGTCAAAAGTCCAGCCTGGTCTTTTTTGCGATCCATCCGCAATCCTTCAGCATAGGATGCAATATAAAAAAAGTCAGTTAAATATTTGAATTTTGCGAAAAACGGGTTATATTATACTCTCTTGAATTGGACTTTTATAAAAAATAATTTAAAATATGTCCCGGACGGGTAGAAAAACCGAGCCGGGCAAAGGAGAAGAGAAAATGGCAGTTCCGAAGAGAAAAACTTCCAAGATGAAGATCCGCAGCCGCAAAGCTGCAAACCGTTACGAAGGCGTTCAGGCTACTTTTTGCCAGAACTGCGGTGCCGCAGTTACCCCGCACCGTGCCTGCCTGAAGTGCGGTACTTATAAAGGTCAGAGTGTGGTTGAAGCCGCCGAGTAAGCGATTTTCGAGCTGAAAAACTGACCGAAATCGCCTGAATTTTCCATAAGAGCAACTGCTCTGGCGGCGGAAGATTCAGGCGATTTGCGTAAAAAGACCATATCTTTCATAGTTTATAGCAGAGAGCATTTTTATTATGGCTGAATCCGGAAATTTGATGAAGATAGCAGTAGATGCCATGGGCGGTGATTACGCTCCGGGTATTGTGGTTGAAGGTGTTACACAGGCTCTTTACGATTATCCGGATTGCGAATTTACTCTGGTGGGGCATACTGCCAAGCTGGGGTTTTATCTGCACAAGTATGGCATAGCTTCGCACCCGCGTTTAAAACTGCATCATGCAGAAACTGCGGTGGAAATGTCCGACCCCTCGGCAATTTCTCTGCGGGGCAAGAAAAATTCCTCCATCACCGAATGTGCCAGAATCATGAAAGCCGGTATGGTGGAAGGTCTGGTTTCTCCCGGTCATACGGGGGCGTTGGTGGCGGCAACCAAGGTGCTGAACCGTACTTTGCCGGGGATCGACCGGCCCGCACTCGGTGCAAGTCTGCCCCAGCGTAACGGCAGATTCATCCTTATTGATGCCGGAGCCAATACTGATTGCAAACCCGGGAATCTGGTACAGTTTGCTCTCATGGGTGAGATTTACGCAAGTTTTTATTTGAAAAAAGAACGGCCCGCGATCGGACTTTTGAGCGTTGGCGGCGAAGATGGCAAAGGTAACAGCCTGACCAAGACGGTCTTCAAGGCACTTTCAAATATGCCGATAAATTTTGTGGGTAATGTGGAAAGCAACAGTGCGTTTGAAGGTGCGTGCGATGTGATCGTGGCCGATGGTTTCAGCGGCAATGTTATGCTCAAAACCAGTGAAGGTCTGGCAAGGTTGTCGGTAAACTGGCTGAAGAATGCCATTAAGAAAAATGCACTGCGGCTGACCGGTGCGTTGCTGGCGAAAAACGCGTTTGTCGAGCTGAAAGCTCAAGGCGATGCCGATGAGATCGGCGGAGCTCCGTTACTGGGGATCAATGGCGTTTGTATTATCGGGCATGGTTCATCCAGCCCCAAGGCGGTGCGTAATGCTATCCGCACAGCACGGGATGCTATCCGCTTCCGCATGAATGAGCGTATTCAACAGCGGTTGATCGAGTGCCATGCCACAACAGAAGAACTTGAATCAATGTTTTAATATATAGTGTCTATTGCAGAAAGTGTGCTGTTGCAAGGCTGCTGCTAAAAAAAGCAAACAAGGTATTACGGAAAAATGGGTATTAAGATCAGAGGAACCGGTTCCTATGCTCCGGAAAAGATTTTGACCAATGCGGATTTGGAAAAGATGGTCGAAACTAATGATGAATGGATCCGCACCCGTACCGGCATCTGCCAGCGGCATATCGCCGCTCCGGTACAGGCGTGTTCTGATTTGGCAGAACAAGCCGCACGCCGTGCATTGGAAATGGCAAATGTTGATCCCTCGGAATTGAGTGCAATCATTGTTGCAACAATTTCTCCCGACCATGTTTTCCCCAGTACTGCATGTCTTTTGCAGCATCGTCTGGGGGCGACCAATGCGTTTGGTTTTGACCTTGAGGCCGCATGTTCAGGCTTGCTGTTTTCGTTGGAAACCGCCCGCGGTCTGATGAGTATCAACAACAAATACAAATATGTGCTGGTGATCGGTTCGGAAAAACTTTCTGCTCTGGTCAACTGGGAAGACCGCAATACTTGTGTGCTGTTCGGCGACGGTGCGGCTGCCCTGTTGCTGGAAAACTGCCCTGATGAAGACGATTGTTTCCTGGCATCCGATCTGGGGGTGGATGGCAACAGTTTGGATATTTTAAGCCTGCCTGCCGGCGGCAGCCGCAATCCGGCTTCGGTTCAGACCGTAGAAGACAAGATGCACTACATCCACATGGCGGGCAGAGATGTATTCAAACTGGCGGTAAACGCCATGGTAAGCAGTTGTAAAAAAGTGCTTGATGAAGCCAATGTTTCCATAGACCAGGTTCGCTGGCTGATACCGCATCAGGCAAACGAACGCATCATGAAAGCCGTGGCACAGCGTTTGCCGCTGGAAGAAGAACGCGTATTTATGAACATCGGTAAATACGGCAATACATCGGCGGCAAGTATCGGTATTTGTATCGACGAAATGATGCGTTCCGGTCAGGTGGAAAAAGGCGATTATGTCTTGCTGACCGCCTTCGGCGGCGGCTTGACCTGGGGTGCTATACTCATTAAGTGGTGAGCTTCGCGGGGTGTAGCGCAGTGGCTAGCGCGCTTGCTTTGGGAGCAAGATGTCGCGGGTTCGACTCCCGCCACCCCGACCATTTTTTTGCCCAAAGGGCAAAAAAATATGAAGCCCGGCAGGGCTTCGTTTCATACCGCGTCAGCGGTGCTTCATGGCACGCAGTGCCGCTTCATACGCCGTCAGGCGTGCTTCATTTTCGCCCCGCCGGATGAAGCATTGTTTCGCTGTTGCTCCACAATATGAAGCATCTCCACTTCGTTCCGATATGAAGCATTCGCTTCGCTCATATGATGAAAAAATGAAAAATGAGAGTTTGTCCAAAGGGCAAAAAAATATGAAGCCCGGCAGGGCTTCGTTTCATACCGCGTCAGCGGTGCTTCATGGCACGCAGTGCCGCTTCATACGCCGTCAGGCGTGCTTCATTTTCGCCCAGCCGGATGAAGCATTGTTTCGCTGTTGCTCCACAATATGAAGCATCTCCACTTCGTTCCGATATGAAGCATTCGCTTCGCTCATATGATGAGAAAATGAAAAATGAGAGTTTTTCCGCTTGCAATATATACCTTGTATTGTTATATTAACGCTTGAAAGGAAAGCTTTTTATGGAAAAATCCTCAAATAAACTTGTTGACCTCTCGGTTACTTTTGCTGTAGAAATATTAAATCTGGTTAAATATCTCAAAAGTCAGCACGAAACTATCATCTGTAACCAGATCGGCAGAGCAGGAACCAGTATTGGTGCGAATATCCACGAAGCACAATATGGCCAAGGCAGAGCAGATTTTGTTTCAAAACTGCAAATAGCCTTAAAAGAAGCCAATGAAACAAGTTATTGGCTTTTATTGTTGGTCAAAACGAATATTCTTCATCCAGCAGAATATGATCGCTTGGAAAATCTTTGCCGTGAAATAAGAATTACCTTAATTGCATCTGTTAATACGGCAAAGAGTAAGAATAATGAAAAATAAATTTTTATTATTGAAGTTTTTATCACTCTTCCCGGTTAACATTTACGCCAAATTCTCATGTTCCTTTTGCCCAAAGGGCAAAAAAATATGAAGCCCGTCAGGGCTTCGTTTCATACCGCGTCAGCGGTGCTTCATGGCACGCAGTGCCGCTTCATACGCCGTCAGGCGTGCTTCATTTTTTTTGCCTTGCTTTATGCTGTATTCTTTGGCGGTATGCAATAGTTTCGGCTTTTTTGACAAATCATAACTTGTGTGGTATATTGAGCTATGATACAACACAACAGTTTCACATTACAGGAAAATTGTATGTATGGCAGCAGCAGCCGGTGCAGGAGTTCAGTATGACAGATGATTTTTCTTGTTTGAATATTTTCAATGGCGATATTGCCTGTAAGTTGGGGCTTGAGTGCGGCATCACCGGTGAGACACTGGTCTGGCGGGAAACTTATCTGGAAGGACCTTTGTTGGAAACGGATGATTTGCATCTTTTCAGAAGCGTCAGAGCAGAATTTCTGTCGCAATTTGATGAATTGGAAGGCGTTGGCAGTGAACGGCTTTACCGGCATTTGCAGAAAATGGATGAAACTTTATTGGAGTTGCCGGAAAATTCCAGACTTATGTTATGGTTTGACTGTTGTATGTTTGACCAGACTATGCTTATGCGGATTCTTTATTTGCTTGCTCAAAGAAAAACTCCCTTGCGTCAGGTGTTTTTGTACTGCTGTAAAACCAATATTCTCACTGCGGAGGATTTTTTGCGGGGAAGCTCGGAGTCAGTCCGGCTTGCGGATAATGATTTGGAGGTTGCTTCTCAAGCGTGGAAACTATATGTTCAAAAAGATTCCGGGGCAATGCGGGAATTTGCCGGAAAAGCGGATTTCAGGAATCTTGCTGCCATGAAGAAAGCCTTGCTCCGCTGTGCCGAAGAAGTTCCTGATGCAAACGGTTTGAACCGCAGTCAAAAGCAGATATTGCAGCTGGTCGCCGCCGGCAGACATTCTTTTGAAGAAATATTCAAAGCTCTGGGGCAGTTGGAAGAATATCCATTTTTGGGCGATACCGCCTGTAAGCGTTATCTGGAATATTTGACCGGCAAAGGCTTGCTGATATGTAAAAATGGAATTTTCAAAAAACCATGAACTGCCGACTTTCGACAGATCGGGAAAAGTTGTTGATTATTTTCGATAATCGCCTTGCATTTGTTCCGCATAAAGTATATATTACACAGTAATATATTTTTTAATCAGCAAGGTTTGTTACTGTGGCAAAAAACGAAAATAATTCAATCGAACCGGCCAATCCGTTCCGGATCCGTAATCTTTTTTATCTGCTGGGGGCTGTACTCTTTTTTCTTGCAGTCGTTTCGCACGATTCCGGCGATTTTGCGGTGCTTGCCGGCGGCGTTCCCGGCGTGGTCGGCAACTGGATCGGCTCATTCGGGGCGGGAATATCCTGCTCTTTACTGCTGTTGTTCGGTCTGGCAACTTATCTGATCGCCGGAATCGTTCTGTTGGCGGCGATACGCTCATTTCTGCCGCAGAAACTTTGCCGGACATGGCTTTTTCTGCCCGGGATGCTGCTTTCGATCGTTGGAGCTTCGATCCTGCTGGCTTTTGATCCGGCGGCTTTTGCCCAGACTTGCGAAAGTCTTGGTTTGGGGCACTGCGGGGCATCTGAATATGCTCTTTCCGGCGGTTCTTTCGGACAGATTCTGGCGGCTCCCGGCAGTGATTCGGTTCAGCCGGGGTGTCTGCGGCTTGCCATTGGTCCGGTGGGGTGTATTCTGGTGAGTTCCACTTTGTTGTTGGCGGGGCTTATTATGCTTTATCGCTCGGAATGGCATTCAGTGCTGGTCAATGCGGTCGATGCCCTGCTGCCAGCCGCTGACAGAGTCCCGTGTGAAGCCAGGGAAAAGGTCAGAACAGAAAAAGATCAGGAAACGGAAAAAGCCCGCGATAAGGAAAAAATTTCATTTGCCGAAAGAGTCCGGCAGCTTACAGCCCGCAAAGAACAGCTTGCCGAAGAGCTTGCGGCAGAAGTTGCTGCTGAAAATAATCCGTTGCTGGAGCCGGAAGCTGCCGCTGAAAACGGCGAGGTCGAGCTTTTTGCCGAAAATACTGTTCCGCAAATGCCGGTCGTTCCTGAAACTGCGGAAAATGACATTCCGGTTATGCCGCAGAAAAGCCGTGGTACTCCGACTAATAACAGTGTGGAAACTGCCGCCGCTCCGCCGGTACATGAATTGGCAAAGCCGACTTTGGTTGAAGCGGGCGAAAAGGCGTTCAAAGTCAAGGGTAATGATTATGTACTGCCTCTGATGACCATGCTCGGCAAAGGCGAGGAAGTTGCCGGGGAAAAGCCGGAAATTATTGCCGAAAAGAAAGAACTTTTGCAGACGGTGCTGGAAAGTTTCAAAGTTCCCGGCGAGGTGGTCGGTCATGTGTCCGGCCCCCGTATCACCCGCTATGAAATCAAACTCAACGATGGTGTAAAGGTCAATAAAGTTACTGAAATCGAAAATAATATCGCCATGAATCTGCAAGCCCGCAGTTTGCGTATTCTTGCCCCGATCCCCGGTAAAAACCTTATTGGAGTGGAAGTCCCCAACCGGAAAACAGAAAGCATTACCATGCGTTCGATAATGGAGTCTGATGCGTGGCAGGGCAACCGTATGGAAATACCCATTGTGCTGGGCAAAGATGTTTCCGGCGAGCCGATAGTAATTGATTTGGCACAGGCTCCGCATCTCCTGATCGCCGGGGCTACCGGCAGCGGTAAGTCGGTATGTATGAATACACTTATCATGAGTCTGCTTATGAAATTCGGCCCCGAAGACCTCAAACTCATTCTGGTTGACCCCAAAGTGGTGGAAATGGCGGATTATGCAACATTGCCGCATTTGATAACTCCGGTCATTGACGATTTCAAAAAAGTGCCGCTGGCTTTGCGATGGGCGGCTACTGAAATGGATAAACGCTACAAACAGCTTGCCGCCGCCGGGGTGCGTAAACTCAAAGACTACAACAACCGCCATCTGCCGGAAACTCCGGTGCTGGATAAAGACGGGTTGCCGATACCGGATAAACTGCCGGTGCTGATCGTGATCATCGACGAGCTTGCCGACCTTATGCAGACCGATGCCAAGAGCGATATTGAAACTTCGATTTCGCGTATTGCCGCCAAAGGCCGTGCCGCCGGGGTGCATATTGTGGTTGCCACCCAGCGGCCGAGCCGCGATGTTATTACCGGTACGATCAAAAGCAATCTGCCTACGCGTATAAGTTTTCGCGTGCCGAGTTTGACCGACAGCCGGGTGATCCTTGACCAGAAAGGTGCTGAAGCTCTGCTCGGATCGGGCGATATGCTTTTGCTCTGCCCCAAACGCGGGTTGGAGTTGGAGCGTATTCAAGGAGCATGGGTCGATGACGCGGATATTAAACAGGTGGTCAAATTTGTTTCCGACCAGGCTCCGCAGAGTTTTGACGAACAGGTGGTGTCTGGTGAAGAAGACGCAGATGACGATGTTCCGGCGGGCAAAAACGGTTCTTCCGGCGATTGGAGCGACGAAGAAACCGATGCCTTTATCGACAGCGGTTTTGAACTTGACCCCATGGTTTCAAGGTATATGCAGCCGGGAGATGATGACCTTGTCCGCCGGGCGTTGGAAATCGTTTTGCTGGAGAAAAAAGCCAGTACCAGTTATATCCAGCGGCGGCTCAAGATCGGTTACAACCGTGCCGCTGAACTCATTGACCTTATGGAAGAACGCGGCATTGTCGGTCCGCCTTCCGGCAGCGGGGCCAAGCGGGATATATTGGTCTTTGACGATATACTCAATCAGTAATAATGTGTGAGCTTTACAGATAATAAGGGTGGATTTATGGAAAACGATCCTAAAGAAATAGAATTGAATTTCAATGACAGTTCTGCTCCTGCCGAAGAGGAGATATCCGGAGTGTTGCCTGAAGTCAATATCCGGGAGAACGCAGTTGTTTGGGAAAATACCGGCAATGAGGAGTTTGCCGGAAATGATACCGGAAATGATGCGGCATCATTCAGCAGTGGCACTGATGTGTTGCGTTCGCAACAACCGATGAACCGTCCGGCAGGTACGCCGCCGCTGGTAAGTAATCCGGGGGAGGGGCGGATTTCCACCATGGAAATGCTGGTCGCCGGGAAAAGCTACGGTACTGCGTTGCGTTTATTGCGGGAACAGAGTCAGTTGTCGCACAAGGACATCGAACAGGCTACACTTATACAGACGCATTATCTTGAAGCATTGGAAAGCGAAAATCTTTCGGCTCTGCCGCCGCTGGTCTATGTTATAGCGTTTATCCGCAGTCTGTGCAATTTCTACCACTTGAGCAACGAAACCACCTCACAGCTGGTCGCCAAACTCAAAGAACAGCTTGAATATACCTGTAATGAAGGCATGATGAATTCGCTGGATGTGGATTCATCCGGGGCGGAAGTCAACGAAAAACGCATGAAACGCATTGTGCTGGCGGCGGTCGGAGTATTGGTTTTGCTGGTCGTGCTGATAATATTGATCGTCGGGTTGTGCAAAGAGAGTGATACTCCGCAAGTCAAGGTTGTGGATGTTCCCGCTGGCAAGCAGCACTTTGACCCCAATACCATAGATTCGCTTTTACAGCCGCCTACATTGGATCTGCCCAAACTGCCGGTGGCTGAATAAAAACAACACAAAATTGGCAATATAGCGTTGTTGAGTGTATATTATATTGCAAAGTTTTCGGCATTTTGCTGAAAAAATGCTGTGCGGCAGAATCGCACAGGTGCTTGAATTGCCGGTATTTGAGGTGAAATTATGAAGGTGTTGGTAATAAATGGTCCCAATCTCGGGTTGCTGGGAGTAAGAGAGCCGGATATTTACGGAAATACCACGCTGGCGGATGTGGAAAAAAGATTGCAGGAAATTGCCGACAGCGTGAATTGTACGCTGGAGTTTCTGCAAAGTAATCACGAAGGAGTGATCGTTGACCGGCTGAATGCCATTTTAACTGATGAACCGGTGGATGGGATCGTTATCAATCCGGCGGCGTACACGCATACTTCGGTAGCGATCACTGACGCGTTGCGGGCGTGTTCAAAAGTTCCTGCGATCGAGGTGCATATAAGCAACATCAGCAGTCGCGAGAGCTTCCGGCACGAAAGCCTGACCGCTCCGGCATGTACCGGCATGATCGCCGGTCTGGGCGTTAACGGTTACGAATGGGCACTGCGGGCACTGCTCAAGATTTTGAAGAAATAATCACATATAATATATAAGCAAGTAAAACAAAAGAAATTAACAGAATAGGATGAGAAAATGAAAATTGACGAAATCAAAGCGATCGCCGAGATCGTGGCAGCCAATGATCTGGCTGAACTCAAACTTGAACGTGAAGGTTTTACTCTGGAAATCAAACGCGGTTCTGCCGCTGTTATCAGTGCCCCGGTGAGCATGATCGCTCCTGCTCCGGCTCCGGTTGCCGCTCCTGCGGCTGCTCCGGCTCCGGCTGCCGCCGCTCCTGCTGCCGACACTGCCAAGCGTGTTACCATTGATTCCCCGCTGGTCGGTACTCTGTACCGTGCCCCCAGCCCGGAAGCCGCTCCTTTTGTGAAAGTCGGCGACAAAGTCACTCCCGATACTGTGGTCTGTATTGTTGAAGCAATGAAGGTCATGAACGAGATCAAGGCTGAAAAATCCGGCGTTATCCGTGATATTCTTGTGGAAAACGGCAGTGCTGTGGAATTTGGTCAGCCGCTTTTTGTGATCGAATAAAACACCAAACTCCGGGAAAAATCTATGGCTCTTTTTAACAAGATTCTTATAGCCAACCGCGGCGAGATCGCTTTGCGGGTGATCCGTGCCTGCCGGGAACTGGGCATTAAAACGGTTGCTGTTTACAGCATCGCCGATGCCGACAGTCTGCCGGTGCGTGAAGCCGACGAAGCGGTTTGTATCGGACCTGCCCAGGCATCGGCAAGTTATCTTCTGATCGACCGTATCTTGAGTGTGGCGGCTATCTGCAATGTGGATGCTATTCACCCCGGTTATGGCTTTTTGGCGGAAAATGCTTACTTTGCCGAAGCCTGCCGCAAGCACAATATAACCTTTATCGGCCCGACTCCCGAAGCCATGCGTGCTTTGGGCGACAAAGCCATTGCCCGCGAAACTATGATGAATGCCGGTGTGCCGGTGACTCCGGGCAGTGAAGGCTTGATCGACACCGAGGCTGATGCATTGAAAATGGCACAGACTCTCGGCTACCCTGTGATCGTCAAGGCTACTGCCGGCGGCGGTGGCCGCGGTATGCGTATAGCTTATGACGAAGCCGGTCTGATCCAGGGCTTCCATGCGGCTAAAACTGAAGCTGAAAATGCTTTCGGCGACGGTTCGCTTTATATGGAAAAATATATCATCTGCCCCCGTCATATCGAATTTCAGATATTGGCGGACGAACACGGCAATGTGGTGCATCTGGGCGAGCGTGACTGCAGTGTGCAGCGTCGCAATCAGAAACTTATTGAAGAATCTCCGTCGCCCGCACTTGACAGCAAATTGCGTGAAGCCATGGGGACTGCGGCGGTCAAAGCCGCCAAGGCTGCCGGTTATACCAATGCCGGTACGATCGAGTTCCTGCTGACGAAAGAAGGTAATTTCTATTTTATGGAAATGAATACCCGTGTGCAGGTGGAACACCCGGTTACTGAAGAACTTACCGGTGTGGATATTGTCAAGGAACAGATCCGTATTGCCGCCGGTGAAACTTTGAGTGTCCGTCAGGAAGACATCAAGTTTGAAGGCCATGTTATCGAGTGCCGGATCAATGCGGAAAATCCGGAAACCAAATTCACCCCCTGTCCCGGCGAAGTCAAACTGTTGATCCCTGCCGGTGGTATCGGGGTGCGTGTGGATACACATGTTTACAGCGGATACCGTATTCCGCCGTACTACGACAGCATGATTGCCAAGCTGATCGTCAAGGCCGCCAACCGCGAAGAAGCGATCATCCGCTGCCGCCGTGCGTTGGATGAATTTGTTGTCGATGGAGTGAAAACCACGATCCCGTTCTCGCAGAAGATCGTAAATGACAAGGATTTCACCGCCGGTAACTACGATACCGGATTTGTGGAACGGGCATTTATGAGCGACAATAAGGGCGATAAGTAAGCAGTCCGGAATTGCCCGCGGCCGAAAAGCCGCGAGCAAAAACCGTTGTCAAACGGTCAAATAATCAGGCTTGTAATGCCGCACATGCCCGGGAATCCGGGCGTGATAAAAAATAATCTGAAAACAGAAAAAGGAGGTTGTCTATGAAGAACACCGAAAACACCAACAGTACAGTTGCCGCCGCCAATGCCCGCACCACCGTGATGAGCGATACTCCGTCGGAATTGGGTCTGATAAAGATCCATGACAATGTGCTTGCTTCTCTGGTGAGCCGTGCTGTTTTGGGCGTGGAAGGCGTATCGCGTCTTGCCGGCAGTGTTATCATAGACAATCTTGCCGGTATGGTCGGCAGTCATTCGCGGGCGATCGAAATCATCAAAGATGGTGAAGACAAGCTCAAGATAGTGGTCAAAGTGAATATCTTCTTCGGTACGGTCATTCCGACTGCGGCGGTGGAGATCCAGCGTCAGGTCATTGAGCAGGTGGAAAGTGCCGCCGGTGTTACTGTGGCTGCGGTCGATGTGGTCATTCAGCAGTTGGATGAAGAATTTACCGAAGAAGATGACGAAGAAGGCAATGTGGATAGTGCTGTACTCAATGCCAGTCAGGCGGCGGCAATGAGCGGTATGCCCACTATCGGCTGAAATCATTTACCGGGCAAGCAATAATCAGAAAGGCATCAGATTATGGAAAAGGTTTATGCGTGGATTGATAAATTCATTGTGAATTTGCCTGCTGTCAATGAGTTTGAGCGTGGTTTCTACCTCGCGTTGCTGTTGACTGCGTTGGTGTTTTTTCTTTTATTATTGCTTTGCTTGATCCTCAAGCTGATTTTCCGCAAACCGGCAGTGCCCGGAGTTACTCTTGAACGGGAGGATGGCGATATTTTTATATCGCGTAATGCAATTTTTACGGCGGTCTGCCGGTTGGAAAGTGCTTTCCCGGAACTGGAGATCCTCAAGGTCAACATGTTGCGTAAGCGTCACGGCGAGCTGGCTTTGGCGGTAACGGTGATGTTTGATGAACGCGACAAATCTTTTGATGCGGTGGCGGGGGCTTTCAAACAGCAGGTTTTTGCCATGCTCAATAAATCATTCGGTATTGATGCTATAAAGAGTGTGGCGATCAATCTGGCGAAGATCCCCGCCGGAAACGAAGATGATTCCGAAGGGAATACGCCCGAAATGCCGGTAGTAAACAATGCGTTTATTTCTGGCGTCTGAATCACCCCGGCGGCGGGAACTGCTGAAAACTCTGGTCAAAGAGTTTACTGTTGAAGCACCTTGTGTTGAGGAAATAAGTTCTTCAGCGGAGCTTTCGCCGGAAGAACTTGTGCTTGCCAACGCCGCACTTAAAGCCGATGCAGTCTGTTGCCGGCATCCGGAGGATTGGGTGCTGGCAGCAGATACAGTTGTTGAGCTGGATAACAAAGTTTACGGTAAACCCCGCGATCTGGCGGAAGCCGCAGAAGTTTTGCAGGTCTTTTCCGGCAGGACGCACCGGGTGATAACCGCAGTGGTGCTGGAGTGCCGCAATAAAAATAAAAAATCGGAATTTGCCGCAGTATCAACGGTAAAGTTCCGTAACTTGAGCAAGCATGATATTGCCTGCTATCTATCGCAAGTGCCGGTGCTGGATAAGGCCGGCTCTTATGGTATTCAGGATAAAGGTGAAATGCTCGTTGAAAGTATTGAAGGCGAGCTGGAAAATATAATCGGTCTGCCGGTGAAAGCCCTGGCAAATGCGATGATTGATTTGGGTATATTGAATTAAATTCAGTATCGCCCGGTAACGGATAAATTCAGAACAAAACGGAGCAGTTGTTGATGAGCCGGAAAATACCGCAAGCGGTAAAATTTAAAAAAGACTACATGATGATGCTGGCTTTTCTGCTGTTTTTTCTTATTGTGTCGGCAGAATGTTTCCTGATAGTGTGGCTGCCGTGGCATTTGCGTCTGGAAGGCATGTGGGCAGAACAGGTTGCACAGCAGGAGTTGATCGAACGGTTCGACTTTATACGGTTTCTTTCCCGCTCGGCTTCCGGTAAACTTGCCAAACCGGCCGGGGCGGAGGCGGCAATTATCAGCCGGAGTCTTGATCGGGCGGCGGCATATATGCACCAGTACAGTAAAGTCATTAGTGCCGCTCAATGCCGGGGTTTTATGGATGTAATGGATAAACTCTGGTGGCAGTTTAACAGTATAAACCGCAACAAGGCATTTTCGCAAGCTGTTGAGCTTGATAACACAAATTATCTGAAATCGTTGCGGGGGAGCAACTCTCCGGCACAAGTAAAAGAGTGATCCGTTTGAGTACAAATGGATCATGTTGCATTTAAGAGGTGAAATATGTCAAACAAACGCACAGCAGTGGTTATTCCTGCCCGTTATGCAAGTACCCGTTTTCCCGGCAAAGTTCTTGCTATGCTTGCCGGTAAACCGATGATCCAGCATGTTTTTGAGCGTGCATCGGCAAGCAAAGCCGATATTTGTCTGATCGCCGCCGATGACCAGCGGGTGATCGATGCGTGCAAAGCCTTCGGTGCAACTGCAGTTATGACCGATCCTGAACTGCCCTCGGGTACTGACCGTATAGCGGCAGCACTCAAAGATATTGATGCTGATGTGGTAATCAATGTGCAGGGCGATGAACCGCTGCTGCCGACCGAAGCTATCAACAGCCTGATCGACCGGATGCTGGAAGCTGACTCGCCGGAAATGGCGACGATCGGCGTACAGGGCACGCGGGAAGAATTGGACAACCCCAATAAGGTGAAGCTGGTCAAAAGCAACTCCGGCAAGGCACTCTATTTCAGCCGTTCGATGATACCGTTTTTGCGTACCGGCGGTGAAGATATGCCGGTCTATCTGCATTGGGGAATTTACGCATACCGGCGTGATGTGCTGGAAAAGTTTGTGACAATGGATGCCGGAAAGTTGGAAAATTGCGAAAAACTCGAACAGCTCCGGGCGTTGGAAAATGATATAGCCACCCAGGTGCTGATAACCGATCTGGAGAGTGTCGGCGTGGATACTCCCGAAGATCTGGTGCGGGCAGAAGCTAAACTGGCAGAAAAATTGAAGAATATGTGAGGTGAAAAATGAATGCTGTAAAAGTTAATGATAAAGTTACGATCGGTAACGGCAAACTGGTTCTGCTGGGCGGGCCGTGTATGGCGGAAAGTCTGGAAACTTGTCTGGAAGTGGCGGATTTTCTGACTTCACTTTGTGCCAGGCTGGATATTGGCTATGTATTCAAGGCATCTTACGACAAAGCCAACCGTTCGGCGGCGGGTTCAGTCCGCGGCCCCGGTATGGAAAAAGGTTTGGAGTTTCTTGCCGAAGTCAAAAAGCGTTACAATGTACCCGTAGTAACCGATGTGCATGAAACAGTGGAAGTGGAAAAAGCCGCCGCTGTCGCCGATATATTGCAGATTCCCGCCTTTCTCTGCCGCCAGACCGATCTTTTGCAGGCGGCTGGCCGCACCGGTAAGGTCATCAATATCAAAAAAGGTCAGTTTATGGCTCCGGAAGATATGAAAGGTGCGGTGGATAAAGTCCGTGCCGCCGGTAATGACAAAGTGATGCTCTGCGAACGCGGTAGCAGTTTCGGTTATCACAATCTGGTGGTGGATATGCGTTCGCTGGTAATTATGCGTAATCTGGGAGTGCCGGTGGTCTTTGACGCCACGCACTCGGTGCAGCTGCCCGGTGGTCTGGGCAATGCTTCCGGCGGTCAGCGTGAATTTGTGCGTCCGCTGGCACGGGCGGCGGCGGCGATCGGCATGGATGCACTTTTCTGCGAAATTCACCCCAACCCGGCAAAAGCGTTTTCCGACGGGCCCAATTCGCTGGATTTCAAGTTAGCCGAAGAGTTGCTTGCAGAAGTAAAAGCTATTCATGATATGAACCGGTTTTAAGCAATATACAAGGCTGATTTATGAAAAATGTTGCTCCTGAACGCTGGCAGAAAATCAAAGCTGTAGTGTTGGATATTGACGGCATACTGACCGATGGCAGAATCGGTTATGGTACCGGTTCGCCGGAAGAGATAAAGTTCTTTCATGTACGCGACGGTCATGGTATTAAATTGGCAATGCGTGCCGGTTTTGCTGTCGGTGTGCTTTCGGGCCGAAAGAGTGCTGCCAACTGCCGCCGTGCCGAAGAGTTGGGTTTGAGCTTTGTTTACGAAGGCAAAAAAGATAAACAGTCGGCTTTTGCCGAATTGCTTGCCGAACAGAATCTGTGTGCCGATGAAGTATTGTATATGGGCGATGATACAGTTGATTTGCAGGTAATGCGTCAGGCGGGGATCGCCGTTACGGTGGCAGATGCCCCCTGTTATATGGATGTGGCGGCGGATTTCCGGACGCAGCACAACGGCGGGCAGGGTGCTGTACGCGAAGTGATCGACCAGCTTCTGATGCAAAGCGGCAAATGGCAGGTTGTAATGGCCCGCTACGGGCTTGAGGATTATAAATTTTAATGAAAAGATTTTACGGAACAATTTTTGTTGTATTGATTGGCGTTGCCGCATTGCCGCTGACTGCCGGACCGCGTGATATTGGAGCATTCAACAATGTCCGTACCGGGGCGGCGAGGATGCCGTTTTACAAAAATCAGCAGTTGGAATATTTCATGCGGAGCAAAAGCATGACTCTGCGGGGCAAACTGGTCGATACTCTCTGGCCTATGATCGACTCGGTACGCAAAGGTGTTTCGGTGGAAACGATTGCCAAATCTGATAACTCCGAAGAAGTATATGCACTCAATTCGCCGCTGGAAACGGTATTGGATTTCTGGAAACGCCGTGCCTACAGTGCCGGAGTGGTGGTCAGCGAAAGTGCCACATTCGATCAGAGTCAACGGGTCGCCAGCGGTACGCAAAAGGTTTTTATGCGTTCGCCTTCCATGGATTTGAACGGGGTCGGATTTTCCGCTGACTTCGGCAATCATCAGATCAAAATCAACAGCAATGTGGAAATCGTTATGCGTAACGAGGGCGGCCGATCGGCAACCGCTCCGTTGGCGGCATTGGCAACAGATAAGAAAACAAAAGTAAAAAAATCCGGTACGACCATAACCCGGGCTTTCTGCGATGAACTGCACATAGATACTGAACGCAATTTTATTACACTGCTGGGCAATGTAAGAGTGTTTGATGCCGCCGGTACTATTACATCCGAACGGTTGGAGATCGAATTCGGTGACGAACCCGCCCCGAAAGACGGCAAAAAAGCTCAAGTCCGCAAAGATAAAACTGCAAAAGATAAAAAATCCGCTTCTCCGACTGATAAAAAGCAGAATTTGCGGATCGCCCGTTTTATCGGCAAAGTTCACGCAGTCCGCAAACTTGATCCGGCAGAAGCCGCCGAAGGTGAACAGACTGCCGATGCCGATTTGCTGGTTTACAATGCCAAAACTGATACGATAGAATTGACCGGTTCCCGTCCCCGCCTTGCCCGGGGCAGGGATACAGCAGAAGCTGAACGGATCGTTTTGCTGGCCAACAAGCGGATAGTACGCTTTTTTGACAAGTGTTTTTTCAAGTTCCACCGCAGTAAAGAGAAAAATGCTTCTCCGGATCTGGTGAACAGCGACTATGCGGATTGGAATTATCCGGAAGATCTTATCCGGTTGATCGGCAATGCCAAATTCCGTTCTCCGGCAGATAAGTCTGAATTGCAGGCTGACCGCATAGAAATAACTCTGGCAGATAAACCTGCCGGCAAGAGTACCGGAGGTAAAGAAAAGAGTTCCAATGGCAAACGGCCCGAAAAATCAGTTGCCAATGGCAATGTGCGTTTTGTACGCAACAATAACGGCGTGGAAGAAAGTGCCAGAGCCGGCCGCATGACTTATCAGGCGAATCAGGAACTTATCCACATGGAAAATAAACCGGTCGTTCAGCGTGGCGGCGATATAATCCGCGGCGGCGAGATGACTTATCATATTGCCAAAGAGCGTATGGTTGTGGAACGCTCAAGCCACATAACGCTTTCCGGGGCAACGGTCGATAAAAACAACTCCGGCCAAAAGAGTGAAAAAACTGCCGCTGCCGAACCGGTAACCGTGGATTCCCGCAGTGCGGATTTGAACTATGGCGGCAATAAATTGGCGTTTGCCGGTAATGTTGCAGTGCGTGGCAGAGGTATGAAACTGGACAGTGATAAGCTGGATATTGATCTTAAAAATGCTCCTGAAACACCCGGCAGAAAACCGGCGGAGAAGTCTGATGTCAAGACCCGTAAACAGCCGGTACGGGCTTTGGCAGTCGGCAATGTTCATGCCGAGGATGAGTCAGGTATATTGGACAGCGGCGTACTTGATGTGCGTTTCGGCAATACCGGAACAGCCGGCAAGACCGAAATCGAAAAAATTTATGCCAGCAACAAACTGCATTTGCAGAGCAAGCCGGATAAAGGCGGCAGTAAAAAATCCAACGGCAATACCCTGCTGGGCAAGTCTGCGGACGGTACTACCACGCTGGAGGCTGAACGCGGCGTGATGAATATGCTGACCAATGTGGCGGATTTCTACGAAAAAGTGGTGGTCAAAGACAATGCGGTCAAACTGGAGTGCGAACATTTGCAGTTGATCGCCGCCAAAACCGACAAGGCGGTTCCTTCGATTGCCAGTTTCCGTGCCCGCGATGAGTTCCCCGACCGGCTTGCCGCCGGTGACGGCAGAGAGTTGCTCAAAGTCATTGCCAATGATAAAGTGAATATATTCCGTACATTGCCGACCGGCGAAATTCAGCGAGCCCGCGGCGATCAGGGTATCTATACGGTCAAAGAACGCAAGATGGTGTTGACTTGTGAGCCGCCACGCCGTCCGCAGGCATTGACTGCCGACAGCGGAATGGTGGGCGACAAAGTTACCATTGAGCTGGATACAGAAGATGTATATGTGGAAAATGGCGATGTCCTTACCCGCATGAACGATTTGAATTTTTAAGCTGTGGAAGTTACCTTGCCGGAAAAAATTGCAAAAAATTGGTAAAAAGAGCATTTGGGGTGTATATTCACTTTTTGATAAAAATATTTGGGAAATGCCATTATGAGTGATACAGAAAATAATATCGGAGCTGTGGAAAACGGCGAATTGCTTATTCAGGCAGATAATCTGGTGAAAAGCTATCGCGGCCGCTGTGTGGTCAAAGGCGTGTCGTTGAAGGTTCACGCCGGAGAAGTGGTCGGCCTGCTGGGGCCCAACGGTGCCGGTAAAACTACCAGTTTTTATATGGTTATGGGGCTGGTCAAGCCGGACAGCGGCATGTTGAGTTTCCGCAAATACGATATAACCCATGTGCCGATGTATAAACGCTCGCGTATGGGGATGGGGTATCTGGCACAGGAGCCGTCGATTTTCCGGAAGTTGACAGTCGAAGAAAATATTATGGCAATATTGGAAACGCTGGATATAAGCCGCAAAGAACGCAAAGAACGCTGTGAACAACTGCTGGAAGATTTGAGTCTTACCCGTTTGGCACGGCAGAAGGCGATGACTCTTTCCGGCGGTGAACGCCGTCGTTTGGAAATCACCCGGGCAATGGTGACCAATCCATCGTTTCTGATGCTTGATGAACCGTTCAGCGGCGTTGACCCCAAAGCGGTTTATGAAGTACAGCAGATCATCCGTAAATTGCAGCAGCGGAACATGGGTATTCTGATTACCGACCACAATGTGCGTGAAACATTGTCGGTAGTCGATCGGGCGTATCTGATGGTGCATGGAGAAGTTATGCTGGAAGGTTCCAGCGATTATCTCGTAAACAGCGAAGATGCCCGCGAGGTATATCTGGGCCCGAGTTTTGCCATGTGAAGATTCAGCAGAAGTAAAAAATAAATGATTTTTTATGTGGCTGGATAAACAGCCACATTTTTTCTATATAAAGGTAATTTCAGGAGATATAATAATGAATAACGAAGAACAGGAAAAAGTGCAGGTGCAAGCAGAAAATGACACTGCAGAAAACAGTACCGGAAATATTGCAGACAATGCAGAAAAACCATCGGAAACCTGGGAAGAAGCCGATGAGGTGAAAGAGGAAACTGCTGCTGAAAGCGAAGTCGAAGTTTCGGCAGAAGCTGTACTTAAAGCGGAAGTCGCCGCCCTTAAAGATCAGCTTTTGCGTAAAGAAGCTGATTATCAGAATTACCGCAAACGCATGGCTCGCGAAGTCAGCGATGCCCGCCGGATCGGTCTGGTGGAAACGATCATGCCCTTTTTGCAGGTGTTTGATCTCTTTGAAATGGCGATGAAAGCCGCCGAAACCAGCGATAATGTTGCGGCTCTCAAACAAGGCTTGGAAATGATCCTCGCCCAGTACGGCAAGACGATCGACGAACTGGGTGTGCAGAAGTTTGATACTATCGGCGAAAGTTTTGACCCCATGTGGCATGACGCTGTTGCCTATGAAAACAGCGAAACTGCCGCCGAAGGCATAATCATCAAACAGTGGAACTGCGGTTATAAAATGGGTGATCGTCTGTTGCGTCCGGCAAGGGTGATCGTTTCCAGCGGCAGGGCTGAAGCGGCGGCGGAAGAAAGTGCCGGAGATACTGCCAATGTTGAAAAGGCTGATGACGGGCAGTAAGGAGTTGCATAATGAGCAAGGATTTTTATGAAATACTCGGTGTGGCAAAAACCGCCTCTGCCGAAGAAATAAAAAAAGCGTACCGCAAACTGGCGATCAAGTATCACCCCGACCGTAATCCCGGCGATACGGCGGCAGAAGAAAAATTTAAAGAAATTTCCAACGCTTACGAAGTTTTGAGCGATACCGCCAAGCGTCAGCGTTACGATCAACTCGGACATGAGGCTTTTACCTCCACCGGCGGACAGGGCTTCGGCGGTTTTGGTGGTGGCGGCGGCGGCGGTTTCCGCGATCCGATGGATATATTCAGCCAGTTTTTCGGCGGCGGCGGTGGCGGCAGTTTCAGCTTTGAAGATCTTTTTGGCGGCGGGCGTCGCCGTCGTGATCCCAATGCTCCCGTCAAGGGCAATGACTTGCGTTGCGATATAGAAATAACTTTTGAAGATGCAGTTTTCGGAGCTACCAAAGAAATAAATGTAACCAAAGATGTGGATTGCAAAGTTTGCTCCGGCAGCGGCTGTGCCCCCGGTACCAGCAAAAAGACCTGTACGCGTTGCGGCGGCAGTGGTCAGGTTACGATTTCGCAGGGATTTTTTGCCATGCAGCAATCGTGCCCCAACTGCGGCGGTACTGGTATGGTGATTGACAAGCCATGTTCCGGATGCCGCGGCACCGGGCGTCAGCACGAAACGAAAAAAATTCCGGTGCGTATTCCACCGGGTGTGGATAACGGCGACCGTCTGCGGGTAAAGAACGAAGGCGAGGGCGGTATCCGCGGCGGAGTTGCCGGTGACTTGTATGTGGTGATCCATGTGCGGGAAAGCAAAGTTTTTGAGCGGGAGGGAACAGATTTGTTCTGCAAAATGTTTATTGATCCCTTTACCGCAATGCTTGGCGGTGTAGTGGAAGTCCCGACCGTTTCGGGTATGACCAAAATGAAGATCGAACCCGGCACCCAGAGCAATACCGTTTTGCGGATAAAGGGCAAAGGTATGCCCTCGTTGCGGGGCGGCAGCCGGGGCGATTTACATGTACGCATACAAGTGGAAACACCGGTAAATCTGGATAAGGATGCCAGAAAACTCGTTGAGGAACTTCAGCAGAAGCTCTCCGGAAAAAATTATCCGCAAAATGAGGCGTTCCGCAAAACCGCTGGGCCCTTCCTGGGGAAACTTTAATGGCTGACGGCAAGAAAAATAAAAACAATCCCGGCGACGGGGTGCTTTCCAATAACCGCAAGGCTCATCACGATTATGTGATCCTTGAGCAGTACGAGGCAGGTATCCAGCTGACCGGTACCGAGGTAAAAAGCTGTCGGGCAAGAACGGTAACGCTTTCGGAAGCCTATGTTGATATGAGTCAGGGCAGTGCCTTTCTGGTCAACGCACATATTGCCGGTTACGACCACGGCAACCGTTTCAACCACGATACCCGCCGCAGAAGACGGCTGCTGCTGCACAAAAAGGAATTGCTGAAACTGGCGATTCAGGTCAAGGAAAAAGGCTGTACAGTAGTCCCGTTGAAAATGTACCTTAAAGGCGGACTTATCAAAGTTGGTATAGCACTCTGTAAAGGCAAGAGCCACGAAGATAAACGCGAAACGCTCCGTACCCGTCAGGACGATATGGATGCACGGCGGGCAATGCGTGGCGATCGCAATCTGTAGGATGGGGTTTCCTGCATGATGCGGTGGATGGACTGTGTTCAAATGAACAAGGATAGTATGTATCCTCAAATTTGGACTCAACCGAAGGTGTGCATATCACATTGCACACCAATTAGGCATTTTTCTTTATGATGTGTTTTGACGACTGAACATACCATTGTCATTTCAGGGTGGTGCGTTTACTTTGACAATCGACACAAAAAATATTTAGACTATTTTTGCACTTAAAAAACATAAAAAAATTGGCAAAACAGCCTAAATGGGTATATATTACTGGATAATAAGCGGAGAGCTGGCTGAGCGGTCGAAGGCGACGGTCTCGAAAATCGTTATACTCCTTGTGGGTATCGAGGGTTCGAATCCCTCGCTCTCCGCCATTTTTTTTTGCCTTGATTTCAAGGCAAAAAACATGAAGCCTGAAAAGGCTTTGCTTCATACCGCATCAGCGGTGCTTCATATTTTGCGGCAATGCCGCAAAATGCTTCATACGCCGACTGGCGTGCTTCACCTAATCCGGACCAGCCTTTTCAGATGAAGCAACTTCGTTATGAAGCATTTTCCGTTTTACTCCAAATATGAAGCATTCGCTTCGCTCATATGATGTGAAAATGAAAAATGAGAGTTTCGGTTTGCAATACTTCATCACAGATATTATATTAACCAACGGATATTAAACAACAGTTGCTCTCAAAT
>SUVS01000087.1 GCA_015061885.1 Lentisphaerota bacterium | reverse complement strand
TTACCTATACCAAACAAGTTGGAATTACTTTTATTGGTACAATAAAAGTAATTCCTGCGAAAGTTTTTGGAAAAAGGGGCGTGGGGAAAAGAACCTTTTTTCAAAAAGGTTTTTTCCCCGCAAAAGCGTCAGGCAGCCGGCACCGGCGGGGGTGCGCCGCGTGAACTGTTGCGCGGCAATATTGTAACTTACCTATACCAAACAAGTTGGAATTACTTTTATTGGTACAATAAAAGTAATTCCTGCGAAAGTTTTTGGAAAAAGGGGCGTGGGGAAAAGAACCTTTTTTCAAAAAGGTTTTTTCCCCGCAAAAGCATCAGGCAGCCGGCACCGGCGGGGGTGCAGCTCCATCAGCCGGGGGAGTGCTGCCATCAGCCGGGGGCGTACTGCCATCAGCCGGGGGAGTGCTGCCGTCTACCGCAGGCGTACTGCCGTCAGCCGCGGGTGCAGGCTCACTGGCTTTTTTGAGATCTTCTTTTTTCAGGATCTTAAATGCACTGATACCATCTTCGTCATTGCAATATTCACAATTTACCCGCACACCTTTATCATTGATGAAATATGCTTCGCCTTTGCATTTTGGGCAAAGCATATGTCCGAACATGCTGTCCTTACACTCAATAAAGTATTTATTTGACAGACGAAATTTTCTTTGTGGCACTGCCCTCAGGGCATCGGCACTTTTTACCGCAGTAACAGGCAAAACCACCCGTCCCCACCCATGACATACATCACACAACACATCAAATATTCTGCCGCCTACCATTTCCGGTTTCAATCCGGTGGTAAAACAGACCTTGCAGTATACTGCCCGGTTATGATATGTAATGGGTAATGCCCAACGCGGTATCATTATGCCTTCACTGCCGAAAAGAGTTACTTTATCATTATATTCCAACATATTACAATATTTTTCACACCACACAAGAGCTTCCTTGCCAGCCAAATCGCCGGCTTTCTTGTAATACGGATAAACCACAGCATTGTGCTTTGAATCAAGATTTGCCACCATCCACGCAATCTGGGTCAATACATCGGCGCGGCGGTGCGGCTCAGCTCTTTGTATCCACGGGCGGGCATCAGCATAACGTTTTTCCGCATAAGCTGTTTTTGCCATGTGCAGTATAGCTTCCAACACTTTCCGTTCAGCGGCACGCTTCCAATAGACATTGGCGAGCCTTTGATTTTTAGGTCCGCCAATACCTTTTTCCAAAAATTTGGCATATTCCAAATATGCCAACGGCAACTTGCCGGAAACAGCAGACATAAGATATCTGCGTGCAGAAGCCAACGCTTTCTTATTTTTTCCTGCATGTTCATAAGCACTCATAGCCAACGCATAATTTTTCCAGGCAGAGGTAATATCCAACCGCATAAAGGCAGCAACATTGTTCATGTAATAATGCGTCATTTTTTTGGTTACCATTACCTTCCCTATTCCCCCGCAGATGGAACAAACTGCAGCCCCCCCTTTACATTCACACGGTCTGCATATATGTATTGAGCTCGGATCCTGAGGAATAGGTACCTCCACATCGCCGTCTTTCTTTTCTACAATGGTACCGTAATGTGATTTGGGAATTGTAAATTCCCGCATCCAGTTTGATGTGCAGTTGGTACAGCCGCCGATAAAATTGCATCCGGTACAGACAAAGCCAAAATCAACGCCGTCCATCATATAACGCAACGCTGCAAATTTACGGATTGCAACAACATTACCACCGTCAAATTTAGCATATTCAACCCGACTGAAAAATCTTCTGAAAGTTTTCAATTTATGCGCATGCTGAGCAGAGTTCCATTCCGGGATCCGCAAATTTTTCAATTTAGCGGCACGTTTTTTCAATTCGCCCCAGTTGATCCCCACTTCATGCAGCAGCATAACCGCAGCGGCAGCTTCTTCTTCGATAAATGTCACCCCCATGGCATTATTCAAAGCGCGAACAGATGCCATGACTTCTTTGTCAGATTTGCCTTCGCCGAAAATAAAACTGCTGAAGTCATCTTTAAATTTTTGCAGCAGTTTTTCGCACTGCACCCAACTGATCTGTTTAGGGGATTTGGGTTTGACAGTGGTATACTCCGGCAGCTTGGCAACCGGCAATGCAGTGAGGCGCGGGATTCTGAAAATGCAAGCAGCTTTGACACATTCCGGCAATTCACTGTCTTTGAGCAGCTGTACATGATATTTATGGGTTTTGGAATTAAAAACCAACATATCAGTTTTTTCATCAGATTCAAACGAAAATTCATTATCGCCGCTGTTATCTGCCTTGTTATCTTCACTGCCGGCTTCATCCGAATCAGCCGCTGCAAAGACATACACCCCCAACAGCAACATTATAAACAACATCAAAAACTTCCGCATAAACACTCCTCCTGAATCAAAACCCTTGGTATAATATAAAGTCCCCGATTTACGGCAAAAAGCTCTAATCGTATACAAACAAATACAATACAATTTTTTCTGCAAATTGCAATATTTTTTGGCAAATATCTTGCAAAAAACCAAACTCCCGGCAATGTCGCAATATCAGCTCAGACGCAAAAGTGCGGCACTGCCGGGCTCTGACATGCTGATCTCACCGGCTTTATTCAAAGCGGCTTCTCCGGAAGTAACGTACAACACTTCCGCAGATTTGAATTCCGGCAAATCAAGCACTGCACTTGCCGCCGCTGCTTTTTCGCGGAATACAAGCAAGTAACCGCTGTCGGCATACAAGCCGCAAACAGATTTGCCATCCGGACGGCTGCCGATGGGTTTTATGATACTGTCGCGCCAGTAACTGCGGTATTTTTTCTGCAAATCCATGATCCGGCGCAACACTCCGGCGCGTTCTTCGCTCAACAGCGATGGACTCAGCCACAACAGCGGACTGGCAAACAGCGGCACCATTGCCCAATAAGCAAAGTCATAATCTGTCGGCAACGCCAAAGATCTTTCCCGGTAGCACTCCAGATTGATATTATCCGGATCAGGTATTTCGATCTGCAGATTCTGTATGCGGCAATACTTTGCCAGATTCCATACGTTATCCAGCGTGTTGCCGGGGTGATAAGGGTGTTTCGGCCAACTGTGGCAGCAATAGCGGTTTTCCAGAAAAATCAAGCCGTATTCGGCAAACTTCCACAAACCGCCGCGGGTACCGTTGGTAACATCCAGATTCACGGTGATCGCTCCGTTGGAACGGTCGTGGAGATTTTTGAGCAATTTTCCGAAATTTTCTTCGGCAGTGTAGCTGTTGAATATCACGCCATCAAGTTTGAAACTTTCAAAGTTGTTATTGCGCCAGTGTTCCAGCAATATATCGCAGCTCTCAGACCAGTCGCAATATGCCTGATTCATGGAGGGCGCAAACCAGAGCGATAATTTGAGATCATGCGCCTTTGCCAGTTCGATCAAAGGCTGGAAACCTTCCGGCAGTAAATCTTTGCGGGTCATCCAATATTCACGGTCGACTTTGCGGTTATGGATTATCAGATCTGCCAAACCTCCGTGCTGATAGCCGTCGTCGATCTGATAGGTATCGGCATGAAGTTTGCCGGCGGCAGTGACTTCTGCCTTCAGAAATTCTTCGTTGACCAGCTGCGGGAAACGACCGCACCCCCACGGATTCACGGTAATGGAACCGTAAACTTCAGAAGCGGATGCCTGCCGGCAGCGCATATATTTTTTTATCAGATCAGCAGCGTCGCCATTGCCGGAAATTCCGCAGACCGTCCGGTTGGTACGCAGCAATCGCTGCGGCATGATGTCATCGGGCATGATACCGCTGCCCAAACTGCAGATGAGTGCCCCGTCTATCAGAAAATCCCCCGGTTCGTTGCCTCTGCGCTCGATGCTCGGCGGAGCTTCCTGCAAAAAGAAAAACTGCATTTTATCAGAATTTTCCGCAATAAGTATGTTGCCGTAAACATCAGCGTCCTTTTTTACACTGTGTTCCAGAACCGGCTCATCGTAATAATCGGTACGCATCAAAAATTCCACTGAACGGACAGCCCGGAATTTATTGAGCTGCAGCGTATCAGTGATCGTCCATTGCCCATTGGTTCTGCCGTTGCCGCTGTAATCTTTACCGCGCTGGCGTTCGTGCCAGTAAAGCAGCGGGATCACTGCCGAACAGATTTCGCTCTCAACTGCCATAACCGGCAGTTGGGGATAGACTATATAGGAAAGTTTCAGCGCAAGTTCCCGCTCTTTTTCAAAAGTTTCCACCGTAAAAACTGCGCCGTCGCCATCCGGACTGTTGAGCAGATCAAAAGTGATATTTTGCACCTGATAATCGCAGCGGACAGTCGGATGTCCGGGAGCCGGAAAACCAGCCACCCGGAAGTCAAAACCGGGATTTTCGACGGCAATGATCTCTCCGCAGCACTCCATACTCAATGTTTTCGGCATACCTTGCGACCAGTCGATGACCCGCTGAAACGAACTGTTGCCCAGTATAAGACGCTGATCCTGCCAGATAAAATAAATATCCTGATGAATAAACTTTTCCATGATATGTTCCCGGGTTGTACTTTCTTGTAAGATAATATAATATTCCCGACTGGAAAATCAAGAGTTCATTCAGCTAAAAAACAGTTTTTCAGTGAAAATCACGACCGTAATTTGAAAAATCCTCTTTTGAGGTGTATAGTCTTTTTTTTGTTAAATATACAATCAGAGCCATCAGGAGGTTTTCATGGCACAACATAATAATTTCTATAATGATCTGACCAATGCCGGCAATGAAAAATATTTTTTTGCTTCAGATTGCAAGATCGAATATCCTGCCGGTGAAACGGTGGATTTTCACGGCTACCGGCGGCATAATATTGAAATTGAAAATTGTCAGGGGTTTATTGTTGAGCCGCCGCATCCGGCACCGGGACTGCCCTGGAGCTGGTGTCTGCAATGGGCGGAATCTTTTGTGCCGCGTACTCCGGCTCTGCAGCTTTTGGAACGGGGGTTCCATCATGTTCATTTGAACGTTTTCCCGACATATATGAATGATGAAGGTGTACGGATATTGGAAAAATTTTACGCGCTTTTGCAAAGTTTGCACTTTAACAGCAAAGCCGCGCTTATCGGCATGAGTTACGGTGGACTTTTTTCGTTGCGCTGGGCGGCAGAGCATCCGGAAACCGTGGGAGCGATCTATCTGGATGCGCCTGTTTGCACTTTGAGTTTTGCCGCTGACCGCCACGAAGGAAATACCCAGCCGCATATGCTGGAGTTTCACCGCGGCGAAGCAGCCAAACACTTTATTGCTTACAATGTAAAGAACCGCGATGAATTGTACGCGCACCCTAAAAATCCATTAAACAATTATCAGCCGATCGCGGATGCAAAAATCCCGATCCTGGCGATCCGCAGCGGACAGGATCAGTCGGTTCTGCCGGAAAGCAACATTGACGTGTTAGCCGAAAAAATCACGCAGGCCGGCGGCAATATACAAATATTGAACCGCGAATATTACGGCCATCATCCGCACGGCTTGGATGATCCTTCGCCGTTGACCGGGTTCATCCTCAGTCACTATCCGGAACTGAAAACGGTCTGAGTTTTATTAAAAAACAAACAGAGCTGCTGCAAAGATTTATACAACTTGATGTGACCCCAAAAATTTGGACGGGTTAAATTATGTGGAATGGGTTCGGTATTTTACCGGGCTCATTCCTTTTAATGTTAAAGATACTCTTTCGTTATTGAAATAGCAAATGTATTCTTCAAGT
>SUVS01000086.1 GCA_015061885.1 Lentisphaerota bacterium | reverse complement strand
AAGTTTTACTGCTTCGGCACGTTTACCGCTGTTGAGCAGTTTACGCGCTTCGGCTTTTGCCGCAATATACTTTGCCATGAAATCTTTTTCAAACTTTACCCAATCAGCCGGAATATCCTGCAAACCGATTTTATCGAATCGCTTCCATGTGCCAGCCGCCCAAGCGGTGCTGCTCATTGCCGGATGAACCTTTTCAACACATATCGGAATCGGCACATAAACTGTATGCAAGGGGTGTCCGATCGTAAAATAAGCGGTCGAAAGCACATCCGGGTATTGTTTGTCGATTTCAAAACTGCCGGTGGAATTGGTGTATTTGAAGCAAAGCGAACGTTTGTCAGCGGCATCTTCGGGCATCTTGTGATGGCGGGATACCGTAAAAATATCCGGCAAAGTCAGCTGGCCGTTTTTATCCAGAACCTGATTAAAGAGCGATATAGCCATATACATGCGGTTGGCACTGTTCAAATAATTTTTCAGGTCATTACGGGCAAGCTGCTGCATACCGGGATTCAGCCAGATATTGGCCCGGACGGTGTAGCCTTTATCGTAACGCACTACGGAAATATCTTTGGTGGTCATCTCGCAAACATAACCTTCGCGGGTATCGCAGAAAAGAAATGTTGAGCCTTTTTGATAGTTTCGTGAGTAATCGCTATTTTTTACGATTTTCCGAAAAAACTCCACCGCTTGTTGGGCTGTATCACAGGATTCCATGATACGCTGCAAGACCACAGTACTATTCGCTTTGTTCCGGTCATAATAGCAATTGATACACTTTTCGCCGCTGTTCATGATCCCGGCAAGCCCGGAAGCATTCATTGCCATAGCGCAAAAGTTGTTGTTGCCTTGAGCGATCCATTTGCGGGGCGAATTGGCTTTGCTCAAATAAACTGCGACCTCGCGGGACATGGCGTCGCGGTTTTTGTGCAGAATATTGGTGTTGTTTTTTGTTAAATCCGAAAATACGATCCAGCTGGTACACTCATGGTCAAGTTTTCCAGTTTGCGCCTGTATTTGCTGTGTTGTAAATATAGTAGTACAAACTATTGCTGCCAATAAATTTTTTTTCATTGCTCAATCCTTTCTTAAATCGGTTGGTTTTATAATGAGTTCTTTCAAAACCTGAAATTTGCCAATACATGACCGAAGTCGTCAGTAACCCATTTGTCGATTTCCTGAGCAGACGGTTTACCGTCAAGCTTGCAATTTACCAAATCCACATCGGATTCTACCATTCGCAGGGCGTGTTCCCAGCTTTTGTGGCAATAGAGCTGGAGATTTTCCATGCGGCTCGCTTTTACATGCTCAAGGTAGAATGCTGTTTTTCCGGCATCGGTAAAATTATCCCACAAACCGCATCCGGCTTTGTGTGGATATTCCAGTACAACATCACTCAAAAATATTCTGGTGATCGGTGCAGTTTCCGACCCGGTTATACCATTGGGGTAAACGCCCGTACCGCGGATATGGCTGAACGATATATTGTCGATCGTACCGCTGCCGTTGCCGTGATAATCCACCGAAGTAGTTATATCCAGCGGGCGTTGAGCATTGAGGATCATGTTATTGAAACTTATATTGCTGATTTTTGCCCCCTGATCTCCCCGCCAGCTGGCACAGATGACTACACCGTAACCGGCAGATCTCACTACGATATTACTGATTACAGCATCGCTGATTTTTGTGCCAGAGCCCAGACCGATGCGGATACCCGCCTGATTGGTGGACAATACACAGTTGCTTATTACAATATTCTGGCAGTCATACGGCTGCGAAAGTTTTCCTGAACAGCTCCGCAAGGTTATGCAGTCATCGCTGGTGTCGATATTACAGTCGCTGACGATAGCATTGCGTACACAATCAAGTCCGATGCCGTCGCCATTGTGGCCGCGTTTGTCGTTGCGGACGGTCAATCCATGAGCTTTCACATCGTAGCAGCCGTGGAAGAAACAACTCCAATATGGAGCGTTGAATATTTCAATATTTTCCACCGTAACATTGCGGCATTCGCAAAAGTAGATCATCTGTGACGGACGCAGTTCAGGCATAAGAAAGTTGTTGTAAACGGTATTTTCCCATTGGGGATCGAGCTTATTGAACCACGCTTCCTGCGAACCGTCTATTCTACCCTTGCCGGTAATGATGATATTTTCCTGCTCCACAGCGGCGATCAGGTGACCGCCGGATGTATGCTCGGCTTTCGATACAGAATTCTGTTTGCAGAAGTCCGGTGGGTTGTAGTCTGCCAGATTGGGGCTGCCTTTGATGATTGCACCGTGTTCCAGATAAAGCATGGTGTTGCTTTTCAAATAGAGTGTTCCGCAAAGGTAGGTTCCCGGCGGGCAATATATTCTGCCGCCTTTATCCAATGCCTTTTGAATAGCATGAGTATCCAGTGTTTTACCATCGCCAAGTGCACCGAAATCACAAATATTGATAAATCCCTTCAGCATGATAATATATACCTTTATTTTACTTTACAATAGTTTTATTCATTGCCCGGTTGAGCTTTTCTTTCCAGAGCATCAATGCTGCCGGATCATTTTTCTGCATGAGAGTATTCAGTGTTTCCGGGGCGGCAAGTTTCTGCAGTACGGAGTCTTCCGCAGCGGCGGCTCTCCGCAGCAGATACATATCTTCCGCTGCTTCGCGGTAGGCTTCCAACCGGATAGTCGGTATGGGGCCACGTTTGTTGTGATGTACCAGAAATGCTCCGCCCAGACTCTTATCGTCATCAGAATGCCAGTCGTTGCCCCGCCATGAATTCATTGCCCACATGGAAATACCGCAACATTTCATAAGAAAACCCCTCATGCCGCGGAAGCGGTAATAAGCAAGATAAGCTTCGGTATTGCCATTGTTGCTGCAAAGGTAGGTCAGAAATTTTCTGTCCGGTTTCTGGCAAATTGCAAGTTCTTCTGCTGCTGTTTTACGCGAAAGCAACCGCGGTTCCCACGGAGCAAGCAGAGAACACCCGGCATCGGCTATTTGCCGCACATCGTCAACCGTACTCCAAGTGGCAAAATCGCTATAACTTGTGAGCTTGAATTCATTGGCGATTTTTATAAATTTAACGCAATCGGGAATATCCTTGCTGCGGGGTTCATCCATAATGTTCCAAATTATATTTTCTGTGCTGATTCCTGCTTTCTGCAATGCAGCAAGGTATTTTGTCAGCCATTCACGGAAAAGCTTTTGTCCTTCTTCAGAGCCGAAACGAACATCAGAGCCGAGCGTTTTCATCACCTTGTTGAATTGCGATACACTGCCGTAACCGTACATCCAGAAAAGTTTTTTGTTTTTGAATTCTTTGATGCTCAAAAGTTCAAGTTCTTCAGACAACGTGCTGTCCATATTATCTGCTGTTTCGATTATGCCAGCAGCGTTTTTCTTGAAATTTTTCAAGGCAGGCCGCTCGTTGAGCTGTATCCAGTTGATATGATAATCTGCACACAATGCCCAATAGGCTTTGATCTTGTTTTTTGCCCATGAAAATTTATATGGCCCGTAAGCAGATACCATTAAGCCCAAATCATCCGGCATCCGCCAATTCTGTAAATCAAGCGTTATCACAACCGGACGCGATTTATCTTTGTTTACCGTAGAAACAAGCGAGCTTTTCCAAGTATATTTACCGGCTGGCAAATCACTTTTCACATCTATCCAGAGCAATCTTGTTTCGCCGGAAGGTACTGTAATAATATTCGCTTCATTAAGTTTGACCAACGGTTCCAGCACCGTTCTGCCCATACGGTCAAGCCATGGAACTGCTTCTTTTACAGTAAAAATATCTCTGGCAGGAGCATTGCTGCCGTCAATAAAGTCGGCACCTTCCCAGCGGAAAACCTGTGTATCCGGTGTTTGGTTATAGAGTGCTATACAAACAGATTCTTTATCGTTGCGTCCGGCAGTAACAACGATTTCAGGCAGTTTTTCAGCAGCTTTTGCTCCGGGAGGAGTGCTTATTTCCATACGGGTAAAAAGCGGGATCTGTTCCATAAGGAATTTGCCGTCAGCTGCAACTTTTGACAATGCTGTAAGGGCAGCAGCATCTTTAGCCAGCAATCCCATAGCTTCCCGGTTATTGAAGCCGCTGGCGGACTTTTTCCAGCCGCTGTATTCTTTTTTTACATGATTCTCGCGAGCAAAGTTGGCACGGATCACTGGAGCGTCAGCCAAATCCAATTCAGCAAGATCGATCTTCAGATTTACCGTATAACTTTTTTCTTTGTTATCAACTGTTGTAACGATATTTTTGCTGTTAAACAGCGTATTGCCATTGCAGCTGTCGTAAACCGTATTGGCACGGTTGATGATAAAGTGATAGTTGCCGCCTTTGCCGGGAATGGTGTTTTCCAGAATTACTTCCACACACTCATCTTTCCAGAGTTCACCATCACGGAGGGTGAGAGCTTTAGCGGCATCCGAGGGATATGGAGCATGACTCTCAAAAGTTATGTCGAGTATATTGCCGCTGCGTTTGACTGTTACCCGGGTCGGGAATAAGGCTTTTTGACCATTTTTGGAGTTTATCAACTCAATCGTACCGCCTTGCGACAGATCCATAACAGTACCATCATTGGCTCTTTCGGCAGTTTTGCCCTGCTGTTTGATACGATTGCGTTCTTTGAGCGACTGCTTTTTCATATTTTCGCCAAAGGCTTTTTTCAGCAGAGCTTCCAGCATGGGATGACTGGTTTCGCGGAAGATTTTCAGGTCATAGCTGTAAATAACTGTACCTTTGCCGCAAATATTTTCCTGAATAACTGCTACGGGTGTACCTTTAGCGGTAACGACCAGCGATTTCCAGAGTTCAGGGTCATTCTTGAATCTTTTGACATGCAGGAATTTGGCTTCTTTGGCACAAAAAGCAGCATATTCTTCTGCCAACTTGCAAATTGTGCCGT
This sequence comes from Lentisphaerota bacterium, assembly GCA_015061885.1. Taxonomy (GTDB): domain Bacteria; phylum Verrucomicrobiota; class Lentisphaeria; order Victivallales; family Victivallaceae; genus SIG78. Next base: position 813 of record SUVS01000086.1, on the reverse strand, counting down.
TATCGCCTTTTTCAAAGTTAAGGTAATTATTGCGCTGCCACGGAGTAATTTTTACACTGCGCAAATATTTGATCGCCGCTGCGGAAAACTTACCCAGCGAATCGTAAGTTTGAGTCCCAAAATATGCAATCCCCCCGCGGCGCATGAATTCAGTAAAACTGTTGGCGACCGCCTTGTTGGCAAAGAGTTTATCCCAACCGGTGAAAGCCAACCCGAAAATGACCAATTTGGAATTATCCAACGCTTCACAGCAGCGCAAAACCGTTTCATCGGTCATTGTAGTTTTGCTGTCGAGCTTGAATTCCCGGACATCCAGCGGATATTTTTTCAGATCCATGGTGCCTTTGTTGCCGAAAACCGTTACGGTATTGGCACTTAAAGCCGGAATCAACAGAGCAAAAATCGCACATATTAATAATTTTTTCATAAAAAACTCCCCATATTACTCTATTTTTTTCATATCGTAATATACTATACTCCGAAAATCAGTAACGCTTTTCTTTTTCGGTTGTAAAATCTTTAAAATTTATTTGACTGTGTTCGACCATAGCTGTATCGGCGGCAAAAACCAGCTTGTGGCCGTTGATCGAATCCGCCAGCGTCGTACAGCTGATACTGGTAGGCTTGCCCTCAACATGATCCACAAAATCCATTGCCAGCCGCAAATCACCTCCGCCATGATCTCCGGTGATTCCGGTAGTATCTCCGCAATTATTTATATCGGTAATTTCTTCGGTGTTGTCACAAAGCTCTTTGGTCGGATCCAAATCACGGTGCCGGATCACAAATTTATTATCGTCAAAAACGCCTTCG
>SUVS01000002.1 GCA_015061885.1 Lentisphaerota bacterium | reverse complement strand
TTTCCATAGTAATTTTATTACGCATCTGATCCTTCCTTTATTTTTTTTGTTAGGTTACTAAAAAATAAAGGTCAGATGCACTTTTGTCAAACAACTCGTCCCATCACAAAATTTGGGACATTAACTACCTTTTAATTGAGATGTTTGAGAAACTTTGTTCTTTTTTGCGACATTTTGAGAAAAATGCCATTTATCTCATCGCCCGCACAGGCGGGACAACAACACCCTATTATAGCATAATAAGTCAAGAAATGCAAATCCCGATATTCTTTTGAAACGATTTTTCTATTATTGATACAATATTACCATTTAACCCCCTTGAAGAATACGGCTTTTCCGGGTATAATTTTATCAGTAGAAAAACTTTTATCCAGAGGATTTTTTTATGAATATCAAAAAACTTTTTTCAGCTTGTCTGATCGTTTGTGTTTCTGTATTGGCTTACGGAGAAAGTGCCCCGGTCAAGATCGGCTGGGCGATGGAGTCTATCGACCCCGGCCGCTCAAGTATTATGCCCGGTTACGGATCTTTCCGCTATTCATTCGGCTGTGCCGACCCGATTTATGCAACTTGTCTGGTGCTGGATAACGGCAAAGATGCGGTTATTTTTGTTTCCATGGATGTTATTTCCAGCCGCGATATAATGCCCGAAGTGGTCAAAGCCGCCAAAAAACTGGCCCCGGAACTGCCGGCTGATAAATTCTTTATCAATGCTACACATACGCACAGTTCGCTGAATGTATATTACCCGACTGATGGTATTCCCGCAGAATTCAATCTTATGAGCGGAACGGAAGTATGCAAATTTGTCGGCGAAAAAGTGGTCATGGCCGCCAAAAAAGCCTGGGCGAACCGCAAAGTTGGTAAGATTGCCTGGGGCTACGGTCTTGGAGTAACGGGTTTCAACCGCCGCATGGTTTATCAGGATGATTTATCCAAACGCCCCAAAGGCCAATACGGCAGTACTACCGCTTATGCGGGCAATGCGGTCATCCACGGCAAGACCGATGATGATAAATTTTCGGGCTACGAAAACGGTTCAGACAACTTCATACAGTTCCTCTACACCTTTGATATGCAAAATAAACTTACCGGGGCGATCATCAATACCGCCGCCACCAGCCAGCTCTCCAGCGGGCCGCAACGCAAATACACCAGCGATTTCTGGCACGATGTGCGTGAAATATTCCGCAAAAAATACCCCGGCTGTTATGTCTTGACCCAATGTTCCGGTGCAGGCGACCTGATGGCTTACAGCGGGCATTTTCTGGAAGCCGAAAAACGCAAGATCCGCATGAAATACGGCGAAAAGTTCCTCGAAGATTTCGGCAAAAGCCTTGACTGGAAAACTCTTACCGCCCCCCACCGCGAATTTCTTGCCTACCGCAAAGCAATGCGTATGGAAACGGCGGAACGCATTTTTACAGCGTTTGAAGATACCCTCAAATGGGCGGCAAAAGAAAAATCAACCAATATAATTCTCCGCAATAAACTGCTTGATCTGCACCTTACACCGACACCGGTAACTCCGGAACGCCTTGCCAAAGCCCATGAAACTCTGAAAAAATGGGAAAAAATCCCTTACAAAACCGATGGCACACTTGATGAACGCGGCAATTTCAACTTCAAACGCACCAGGCAGATAAATTCGGCTCAAACGCTCATCGCCCGTGCTGAACATCACAAAAAAGGCGGCAAACACCATACCCAGGCACGGCTGGTGCGGGTCGGCGATGTGGCATTTGCCGGAAACGGTTTTGAGCTTTTTATGGACTACATGCACCGCATACAGGCCCGCAGTCCCTTTATTCAGACCTTTGTGGTGGAGCTTGCCGGACATTTAGGCAAAGATCAGCAGGGCGGCTACCTTGCCACCCAACGCGCCGTGGATAACAAAGGTTATTCAGCAACTATCAACCAGAGTCCGGTTTCGCCCAAAGGCGGTCAGGAACTGGTGGAAGCCACGGTCAAAGGCTTGAAGGAGCTTGCCAAATGAACAATGTGCGTGATTTCGGAGCTGTCGGCGACGGCGTAACCATGGATACCGCTGCCATTCAAAAGGCGATCGACGCCGGAGGTATGGTCAATTTTCCGCCGGGAACCTACCTTACCGGTACACTTTATTTGAAAAGTTACGGCGGATTACACCTTGAACAGGGGGCAAAGATCATTGCCAGTGGCGACCCGGCTGATTACAATGCCGATGATTTTTGCGTGCAGAACCGGCCGCGTTATCACGAAGAAGCATCCGGGGCACATCTGATCGTGGGCGTGGAAGTAACGCATGTAACGATTTCGGGCGACGGCATCATCGACGGCAACCGCAAGGCTTTTCAGCACACTCCATTGCCAAGCGGCAAGTACGCTGTGGATAAATGGCGGCCGTCGCAAATGATCTACTTAGTGGAGTCCGACCATATAAATATCCGAAATGTGGAACTTGATAATGCTCCTTACTGGACTTGTTTTCTGCACGGTTGCGAAGATGTAACCATTTACGGCGTAAAGATTTTCACCGAATGGCGAACCCGCAACGGCGACGGTATAGATATAGATTGCTGCCGCCGGGTAACGGTCAGCGACTGCATTATTGATACCGGTGATGACTGCATAACTTTGCGTGCCGATTTGCAGCAGCTCAAAAATCAGGATCGCCCCTGCGAAGAAATCACCGTAACTAATTGCATACTCAAAACCTGCTGCAACGCCATCCGCGTGGGCGTGGGGTCAGGTATTATCCGCAAGGCGGTACTGGGCAATCTGGTGATACGCGAAACGCGTACCGGCATTTGCGTGGTAAGCAAATACGGAGCCTACGCCGGAGTGAATATACACGATGTAAAATTCCACGATATGATCATGGAGTGTAAACGCCCGTTCCTCGTGCAGAGCAGTATCAAAGGACCGCTGGATGCCGAAGAACAGTTTTTAAGCGATATAGAATTTTCCAACATCAGCGGCAGTGCCGACCGGGGCAGTCTTATTCAGGGCAATCCGGGTTATCCGCTCAAAAGGATAAATTTCAACAATATCAACTTAGTTTACAATGGCGGCGAAGATATTACCGAACAACCCTATTATACAGAGATCCGCAACAACTGCCCGCCGGAAGCGTTCCATATTGAAAATGCCGAAGATATTCACTTTGACAAACTGCGTATCGACTGGAGCAACGCAAGCGATAAATTCAAATACACCATTTACGCCGTCAAATCCAGTAATATTGTATGTGATAATGTAGAATCAAAACGCTCAAGTCATATAGAAAAAGGGGAATAAAAATGAAACGGAAACGATTCTTCACGCTGATTGAACTGCTGGTCGTTATTGCAATAATCGCAATATTGGCGGCAATGCTGCTGCCTGCACTTTCTTCGGCAAGAGCTTCAGCCAAAAGTGCCAAATGTATGGCAAACTTAAAACAGATCATCGGTGCGATCAATATGTATGCCGATGACAACGATGACTGGATACCGCCGGGGCAGCGGCGCGACCGCGGTTCAAACGGCAAAGCCACGCAGACAAAATGGTACTCGATCATTAAGCCTTACGGTATTGAATATAACAAAAACGCCAAAGCCACCTGTCTGGAGTGTCCGGCAGAAACCCGTAACTTCACCAGCCAGCTGACCTATACGCATTACGGCACCAATCCGTATGTTATGGGAGTTTTCAATTCAGATTCATCCAACAGATTTCAGAACCGGCGGAACATCTATTCTGACCCGACCAAGATCAAAGTGGTAATGGATTTGAACGCCGCCACCACCAGTATAAGTTATCCCTCTGCTGCCAGTTACCGCCACGGTGCGGGCGATGACCGCAACACAACTTCAGCCACCAGCACCAAGATCCCCAATCCGGGGGCTCTCTGCAATGTGGCGTTTCTCGATGGGCATGTAGCACCGCTGACCGCTACTGAAATGCGTTGCAACAATACTTACAGCATAAACTCCGGTACGGCAATGTTCATGGTTGACGGTGTATCAATAGTCAATTCCGCCGCCGGTTTTGATTTAAGCACTGCCCCGTGGTAAAACTCCCCGGCAATCAGTGATACTTTTTAAGCAGTCTTGCCAGATGGCTTTTGTCGCAGAAACTCCACTTGCCGGCGGCTTCTTTCAGCGAAGCACCCTGCCGCAGATCATCCCGTGCCCCGTTCAGCCGGAACAAACGCTCGTAGCGGGCAAAGCTCATGCCGAAAACACTTTTGAACAGCACGGCAAAACGGCTGGAACTCAAATTGCAGAGCTTTGCGGCATCATCCACGCTGACCAGTTTGCAACCCAGAGTTTGCAACGCCGGACGCAACCGGTTTTCCTGCAAAACATCTGATGCTCCGCCGGCGGATATTTGCGGCAGTAAACCGATAAAAAATTCCAGCACCAGATTATACATCCGCAAGCTCTTTTCGGCAGTATCCGGCTCATTGCAAAGCGTAACGGCTTTTTCCAGTAAAAGTTCTCTGCCTGGAGTTTGATTTATGTATTGCATACGCTTCTCCGGCGGCATGGCAAAGATGGCGGCAAGTTTCTTTTGCCCGGTAAAAAAGAAGTTTTCCAGCGTAACATCATCCAGATTTATCAATAATATCTGCCGTACTTCACTGCCGGACAAGGTGCAGTGCGGTTCCCACGGAGATGTCAGATAAACTTCGGATCTCTGCAAGGTTATTTCGCTGTTGCCGTATCTGCCGATGTGGGTTCCGGAAATCACGATCCCCAGATGTATGGCACTGTGCATATCCAAACTCCTGCCTCCACTGCCGGAATTGGTCACCAGCACCCACGAGACCGGACACCGGAAATCCAGTTTCCAATCGTAAGATACTACACTTTTCAACAGTTCAGTCCCCTATATAAAGAAATATACAACTTTTAAGTATAAAAAAACGCCAAATATTTTTGATTTCAAATCTGACAACTGCAAAAAGTCAAGTCAGTTACATTTGATCAGGCAAACTTGCATTTACTTTGTTGATTTGCTATCTTGTTACAAATTCATGCCTCTGGATACGACATATTTTTGTCTGTTGCATCCAATTTCGGACTCATTTGCGGCATAAAAAACAGCGGAAGATCCCGTATGGAATCTCCCGCCGTAACTTTCAGCTTTTCATCAATACAAATCGCCGATACCCGCTGACGAGGGCTTGCCCAGTTTGTCGCTGGGGAAGTAAGGCATTCCGTTGGGTTTGAGGATCCGGGCGGTTACAAAGATCAGCAAATTGGTCTTTGTAACCTGGGTGGACTTGGACTTGAAGAAGTTGCCGATAAGCGGAATATCGCCCAACAGCGGAACTTTATCATTGATCGTGGTAGTATAATCTTTGATCATACCGCCGATTACCACTGTTTCCTCATTATAGACAACCACATTAGTATCAGTGGTGCGTTCGGAAATGATCGGACGGGTGAGTTTTTCCGAACTGCCATTTTCATCAATGTAATCGTACTCCGTCCAGCCGACCAGAGCCTTGACCCACGGGTGTACATCCAGAGTGATCAGGCGTTTTTCCTTATCGACTTTCGGAGTGATTTCCATTTCGATACCCAGTTCCTGAACTTCAAATTCCGGCCACAGCGGAGTGATTGCCGAAATGGTAACACCGCCTTCGGTATCAGTATCAACATCACCTTCTTCGTAATCCCATGCAAAGTAACGCTCCGAAATCATGCGGATAGTAACCTTTTCGCCGGATTTGGTCAGAACTTTCGGCGAAGAAAGAATGTCTTTGCCGTTCATCTGATTGATGGCATTGATAACCAGATTGTAGTTGTAACCATTTTTGGAAGTGGAGAATGTTACCGTATTTTTCTGGGAATTGTTGATTACCGTATCGTTGGTATCAAACTGCAATCTGCCATTAGTCGGCTGACCGGGGGTGCCATCGGGTCTGCCCAATGACTGAATAAATCCCAATTCCTTGAGGTCGCTCTGCTCGACTTCAACAAATTTGACCTGTACCTGAACCATCGGTTCCGGGTCACGCTGACGCAACTGCACCAACGCATCATTGATAAGATTGAGGTTTTGCGGGGTGTTAAGCACGATCAGCGAACGGAATTTCGGGTCATACATCACTTTGGAACCGACCGGGAACAAATCCTTTTCGGCTTCTGCTTCCACCAAAAGCTGGAGTCCTTTCTGCAACTCATCGGGAGAATCACCGCCGCCGAGTTCTTCAAGCATACCTTCGTCAAACATGAATACTTTGATCTGCATATCATCCAGCGGAGCATCCTGGGGGGCAAACACCACAGCATTCTTTTCGACCTTGTATTTCATGTTGGTATTCTGTGCCAACGCCTTGACGATTTCCTCAAGAGTTTTATTCTTCAAATTCAAATTGACCAGAGGATAATTCGTTGAAACTGCACTGACCTGGGGTTTTGCCGCCGCATTGCTGTTATCAGCACTTTCTTCTTCATCTTCATCTTCTTCTTCGCCGTTGTCATTGGCAGCGGTTGCAGAACCCAATCCCTGCTCGGGAGCAGCACCGGTATCCACCGGAGCCGAAATTTGAGCATTGGGATAATACAGGAAAAAGTTTACACCGGACAAATCACGCAATTTACGCAATGCTTCCGGCAACGGCGTACCGGAATTGTTGGCATCGCCGTCAAAGTTCACATCTTCCAACCGGGTAGTCTTCAATTTCTCCCGGATTTCTTTAGTGTCGTTATCTTCACCGACCGCAGGTTTGTTTATACCTTCCTCATCAGTAAAGTTGGTAGTAGCGGTCTGATTTTTCTTGATGATCGGATCAGGCAAAGTCCATGCAGCTTCAGCCATTGCCCGCTGATGAGTCAGACGCAACCGTTCATCGCCATATTTTTTGATCGCCGTATCACAAGCCTTCTGCCCCTGCACTGCGTCCAGACACAGCGGGTCTTCCAGCAGCACATCCTGATACTTTTTCCGGGCAAGTTCATATTGTCCGGTATAATAGAGCAATTTTGCCTGTTTGAGCTTGATCCGGATACTGTATTCTTTTTCACTCTGCTTGGGCAGAACATTTGCTTCGTTCAATGCCGAGCGTTTGACGGCAGCGGTACGCATCTTTTTATAAACTTCAATACGCTGCTGCATCTCTTTTTCTGATGCCGGATAGATCTTTATGGCGTTTTCGCACAATGCAATGGCTTTGTCAAACTCACTGGCACTGGCCTGTTCCTGGGCCTGGATCGCTGTTTCCTGTGCCAGATAGTAGTAACATTTTGCAATCAGTTCGCGGGTCTTGTTGTACTGTGCCGTAAAATGCTCACTGTTGGTTTTAAGTGCATCGTATATGTAGGCTGCTTGCGTATAGTTTTTAGCGGCATCAAGATACTGTGCCGCAAAAAACAACTCATTACCCTTCAATACAAACGATTTGGCGGTTGCTTCTTCTTTCTGCTTATCAACAGAAAAGCTGTCAACAGTGGAATTGATGCTTTCTGCCTTTTCTGCCGCTGCCAGCACAAACGATGAACATGCCGCAGTTGCCAGCAGTAATTTTACATATCTGTTTTTCATATCCAATCAGTACTCCTCTGCTTTAGCGGGTAAAATCAACCAGACCGCGGTTCTTCATTGTGTTTTCTGCATTCCACGGCGTGCCTTTGGGAGTCATCAGCCGTGCAGTGATGAATATAAGCAGCGTGCGGTTGAATATATCGTGCTGCTGATCGCGGAAGAAATTTCCGATAAACGGAATATCTCCCAACAGCGGCCACTTGTCTTTTCTGGTCTTGACTTCATTATCCACCATGCCGCCGATCAGCACTGTTTCGCCATCATAAAGTGTGATATTGGTAGTGATCTCACGCCGGGAAAATTCCGGCATTTTCATGTTGAATACACGCTCAACGATCGGCACACGCTGATTATTGACGGTCTGATAAACACCATAGGTCAGATAGTTGTCGTAATCGCGTACATGCGTGTAGAACACCGGTTTGATGTCATTAAGCGTAATAGTGTAGTTGTCAACATTGACCGAGGGCTTGACAGTAAAAGTAACCCCCAGCGGACGGACATCATCGTCCCACTCCGGCTGATCGCCTTCCAGCGTGATATTGAAGCCTTCGCTTTCCATATCCGGCTGTTCCCATTCGGTAATGAAATAGGTGTTTTCGACCATCTTGATCATTGCCGGCGACTTGGGATTGTTTTCCGAAAGAATTCTCGGCGAAGCAAGTACTTCCGCCTGACGGTTCTGGGCAACCGCATTGATCGACAGACTTAAATCGACCTTGGTATCGGCTCCGAAGATCTTTTCGCCGAAGTTCGGGAAAATCTTCAAATTGTTCAACACCCGGAACATTCCGTCGCCGGTGCCGTGACGGGTCGGATCATTAGTATCAAGTGTCCAGCCGTTACCCTTTTCACGACCGGCACTGAATGCCCATTCAAAGCCCAGCTCGTTGAGATTGGTATTGGTAAGTTCGACCATCTTCAACTCAACCATGATCATCGGTTGTTCCAAAGCATCAAGCTGACGGAGCAACGCTTCCATACGGCGGAGATTTTCCGGCGTATTTTTGACCTTCAAACGCTCGGTTCTGCGATTATAATTGATAAGAGAGCCTTTATCAAAAGTGATCCAGCGTTGAGCAAAATACTTCTTCAATGTTTCGGAATCCACGGCAGATTTTTTGCTGCCGGTCGAACTTACCGCCGCCGCTGCCGCACCGCCATCATCAATGATCGGGGCATCCAAATCTTCCGGCGGGGCTCCATCGCCGCCGCCGCTGCTTTCGGCATCCTTCATAGTCGAGCCGGTGGGTTTGGTAGTATTCTGGTCAATAATATATGCAATAATATCGCCGCGTACAGGAAATTCCGCTGTGGTCATATTATCCACACGGCCGAAAACCACTTGATTACCCTTAAACTGGAAAGAAAGTCCCGATGCCATACTGAAATAGCGGATAACATCCAGCAACGGCGTCCGCCCCAAGTCAAGCGATACCGGACGCAAACCTTCACTGGGATCAATATTGCTTATAATGCTTATACCCTTATCCTTGACCTGTTCGTTAAGGAAGCGGATGACACTGTTTATATTACTCTGGGCATAAGGAACATTATCTACAATAATGCTTTCCAGCAGATTATACAGCTCACTGTCGCCGCTTTTGCGGGTCTTGCCCTGCTGGCTGGTCCCTGTGGCACTGCCGCCAACAGCAACCCGGCTGAGCGGTTCTGCCCATTCCCAGCTGTTGCGGGCGTTGGTAAACATGATAGATTCATTGCCGCGGTCAACACCAACTTTGTAGAGCTTTTTGTAAACATCGGTAAGCACCTGCAATGCTTCCATATTAAAAGGATCGACCAGCAAAACCCGTTCCAGCTTCGGAATAGCGGCTTCCAGCTGATTTCTGCGTACCAGCAGTTTGGCTTCACGCAAATTCATATCCACTTCTTTGCGATTGTCATTGAGTTTGGGGGAAACGCTCTCCAGAGTAACTTCTTTTTTGTATTTTCCCGCCTGGATACTCTTCTGACACTCAAGCTGAAAATTGGCTATATACTTATCCTGCGGAGTCAGTTCCAACGCCTTCTGGGCTTGAGCGATTGCCTCTTCATACTTTTTATCAGCTGCCAGACTGCGTGCCTTTACCATGATCTCACTGCTGTAAACACGCTTGATCCGACGGATATTATTCCCGATTTCCGCCGCCTTGTTTCTCGCAAAATCACCGTTGAAACGGGTAAGCTGCTTTTGCAAATCACCCAACTCTTTCAACGCATCGTCGTAGTTGCCGTCGCCAGCCTTGCCCATCGCAGCACGCCGCTTTGCTTCCACTGACTCAAAGACCTTCTTTGTTGCCTCATTTTGAGCTTTGTAAACATCTTTTATGTTTTTTTCTGCCTGTGCAGCAGCTTCCGAACTGCTCAACGAAAGCGGCATCAGCAATGCTCCTGCCAGACCCAACTGACTGACCCGGCGCAGCCACATTGTTTTAGTTGTTTTACTCATGCACGGATTCCCTTATCTATAATTTATTCTATTATATTTTATTCTCTGTTGATTAACGGCGGCGACTGCGGACGGAACGACGCCGGGGTTGCGGCTGTTCCTCATCCGGCTGTACTCTGTCTGTTTTATTGGCATCACTCTTCACATAAGCCTTTTTGAAACGCTCATACTTTATGCTGCCGGACTTGACCAATTCCAACGTTATCTTACAGGGGGTCTTGTCAAGCATATATTCAAGATCAACGGTTTTTTCGGCGACTGCGACCACCTTGAAGTTCACTGTATCCTTACCGGTGATGTTGTTTTTGAGTTTGAACTCTCTGCCCACAGTCAAATTGCTTCTGCGTTTATTGGGTGTACGCACATCGCGGATAACTGCCTTGCGGGTCTTGTTGTCATATACATCTTTTCCGGCCCGCACTTCGATACGGTCGGAATCTTTTTTGCCATCCTGCGGCATCAGCCAGATCGTGGAATCATCTTCCTGCTGGGCAAAACTGGTACTCTGTTTGGTGGTATTGCGTTTTACAGCATCTACAATCGTATAGCGTTTGCCATACAGATTAAAAGACGCTCTTATTGTCATTGAAACATCGCGATTCAATATGGTCAGAAAAATCTTGAATGTATTTTTATTATTCGGGTCTATCGCCGTTATACGGTTGAGTTTGATCGGCAGTTTCACCGCCTCAATATTGCTCAAAAACAGCATCTTATCCAGTGTCGGCAGACTCTTGGGATCGTTGGGGTTGGTTTTGCAGTAATACTCGAACCAGTTGGAAAAATTATCGCCGTCTTTATCCTGATCGGCATCTTCGGATGAACCGGGATTCAAGCCGAGGCGTATTTCGTAACGGTCGGGCATGTCATCGCCGTCGCTGTCAAAGTTGGCAAGCTGCTTTTCATAATCTTCCGGTTCGCCGGGATCCCGCAAATCCTGTGAACATGCTTCAAAGAGGCAACGCATATCGTTTTTACGCAGTTGTGCCCACGGCATGATCTTTTTGCACTGCGAACAACGCAACATCTTCACCGGCACAACCAGACCGGGACGGCCGTAACCGATCAAACCTTCACCCTGACGAGTCTGCCAGACAAGCTCCTTGCTCTGTCCGGCAACCGAAAACTTCTCATTCGTACAGTTGAATCTGTACGGCTGATTCTCCCGCTCGATGACCAGAGCATTTTTGGCGGCAGCCCGGTTGCCGGAACTTGTATCATGCGTAGAACTCATGATCTGCAAAAGGTAAATGAGTGCCACCACAAAACTCAGCAACAGAAAGCCAAGTACAAATTTTTCATAATGCTTCTTGATTATATCCACAATTCCACCGCCATTGAGTTATTTCAGTTGATTGCCAGTTGCTTCCACATAATCGATCACCAGCGTTGCCCGGCACAGCGTACTGCGGCCGGCAACACATTCGGGATAATTTTTCGTTTCTTTGAAATAGGCAGTTTTGACCTGCACATTTTTGTTATCGCCAGAACCTGAATTATCCTTATTGTCAGCAGCTTCTTCTTTGCCTATGATACCGCTGGCATAATCGATTATATCCTGTATCTGATCTTCCTGCTTCTGCATGGAAAAGCGTTTGATTACATACATGCGGTTGTCTTTGTAGGCATCGGCAAGCAATTGCATGAAAGCACGCACCTGACTTTCGCGGCTGACCAGAGTTATAATGTAGGTGTATTTCCTGTAATTGCCATTGCTGCTGTCGCCGGCAAGGTTGACATACGAGAATCCTTCCAGCGAGTCAATATTGGCATTTACAATACGCTGTGCAATATCACCGATGATCTCCCAGTTCCGAACCACATCTGACGGCTCAGCAGTAAGTATGGAACTCGATGCACCTCCGGCATTTTCATTGGAAGATGTACCCGTACTGTTGGCAGCTGCCACGGTACGGGTGTTGCCGGAATCAATAAAACCTTTGTTGGACTTGATAAGCTCAAGCTGTTCCTGACCAAAGTTCACCCCGGTAACAAAAACATTGCCTTTTTCCAGTTTTTCTCTGACCAGTTCACGCATCTTGCTGTTGTGAGCTTCCACAAGGATAGCATTTTTAGCAAGATCACGCGGCAAACCGAATGCCGACAGAAAGATTTCTTCCAGATTCTTCTCGTCGATCTTTTCCAGCATACTCTTCTGGGCGGCAACCTTGAACTTATCTCTGGCATTGTTCCACATATCAGTATCCCAAAGCACAGGTTTATTCTTGCTGTTTGCCGGTTGTTCAAGTGTTGCACCGCGTTCCAGACGGAAGTTGCGGTAAGTCTGCTGACGCGGGCCGCCGAGGTGTTTGACCTGCTCCCAGTATTCAACAAAGGTATCGCGCAACACATCCACTGTCAGATTCTGGCGGCAGATACCATAGTAAAATTCCAACTCTTTGGCATCATCTTTATTTCCGGCAGCCCACTTTTTATATTCCTCATTTTTTTCGCCGTCGGCAACTTTGTCGGCAAAGTATTTCAGCAAACCGTTGTAAGATTTATCCATTGCCGCCAGAATCCCGGCTTTCTGAACAATCAAATTGTCGTTTACATTTATCATGTCGGCAATCTTCTTCTGCTGGGCGGCAATGGCACGGGCTCTGCCTTCCTGGGTATCTTCTTCATCTTCAACGCGTTTCACATCTCTGTAAGCCTTGAAGAGATCGGCAGTGCCTTTATCGATGGCAGCCAGACATTTATCCCACATTGCAACGGCAGAAGCAAACTCTTTCTTCAGATTGGCAAGCTCCGGAGATTTGTCAAACATTTCGCCGAGCGATATAAGCCTTTCCATCGACTGTTTACGCAAGTCAACTACAAACACCGTCATAGCATCCTGCAGAGTGTGACCGAAATAGCCGTGGATGGATTTTTTGAGCTTTTTATAACCTTCGGTATCTTCCTGGATAAACTTCACATTCTTTCTGAACGGCGGGATCGGCGTTCTCATGCGATTGTTCAATTCTTCCAAATCGCTGGTCATCTTTTCGGTTTCAGCCTGGTATTTATTCATTTCAAAGAACTTTACCGCCGACATACCCAGAAGAATCAATATACCGGCTCCGGAAATTGCCAGAACACCGACCAGAAACAAATTTTTCTTGATAAATCTATTCATTTAAGAGTGCCCCCGTTACTGCTTGATAGGATTTCTGAGCTCTACATAAATCACAAAGCTCGTTACATTATCATTACCGGAACCCAATGTCAAAGCGGGGATCTTGTAGCCGTTGATGCGGTTTTCTTCCTTTTTGACATTGAACACACTGTTTTCTTTCTTGGAACTCTCAAACAGATTTTCCTGGAAAATATCTTCCACTGCCTTGGAGTTGTCGTCTGCCATCACCAGCGAATGACCTTTCAAACGCAGCCATTTGATTTCCTGCGGCGGAGCTGTCGGGCCACTGGGTTCCTCCATCATGCCGGGGTCTTCCGGCGGCGGCTCCATGCCCATATCCGGATTGGCGGCCGGTGCCGGTGCTGCACCGGGATCTTCAAAAGCATTCACACCATCTATCTGGGTAAACCACATGTGTTTCGGTGTACATGCCTGCAATTCATTCAACACTGCTGTCCACTGATTGCGGCTTCGGGCAACATCACGCAAAGCCTCGTAAGAACCTTTAGTATCGTCCAATTCCCGCTTGGCATTGCGGAGCATATTTTTTGCCTGTTTGGCTTCCTGCAAAGTATGAGCGTTATTTTCGGTCAACCGTTTATGGAAATAACTGTTGGCACTGACCCCGCCGTAGAACACCAGCAACAGCAGTAACGCACATGCCGCACTCAAGTAAAAATAGGGCTTTCTACGCTCAAGATCACGGGCTGACTGAATGATCTGCGGAATCAATGATATTTCGATCGGACAGGTTCGGATGTGTCTGATAGCCATACCGATCATGGGCGGGAAAAGGTGGGCCGTTTCCTGCAACGCCTGCTTATCCACAGTTTCGGCAATCCCGATCACCGGGAAGGTATTGAGGAAGTTTACTTCCAGACGGAGCTTTTCGTTCAAAAAGTGCGGTGCATAAGGTATGATCGAACTGCCGCCGGAAATAAACAACCGCTGCGGACGGTTACCACCGTGCATGGAACGCCATGCATTGATCGAACGGTTGATCTCGCCATGCAGACGGGTCATGACATTTCGGGCGATCTTGGAAATAGTAGCCGCCACTTCGGAATCAGCATCATCATAAGCACCGCCCAGAGCAACAAATCCGTGCTTACGCTTCATTTCTTCGGCATCGTCAATACCAATGGAAAATTCTTTGGCGATCTGCTGGGTTATCGTATTGCCGCCAATTGGAATGGCTCGGACAAACACCCGGTTGCCGTCCATGATGATCAAATTCGATCCTCGGCCGCCCAAATCAAGGATCATATCGCAATATTCTTTACCATACATATTGGCACTGGCGGCATTGTAAAGTGCCGTAGGTGATACTTCTATGGAAAGGACTTCAAAGTCGGCATCCAGCAATACTTCGGCTATTTCCGAAGCCAAATCCTCTTTTACTGCCACAAAAAGGGCTTCAAGTTCTTCAACTGTTTCGGTAATTTTTTCCACCGGTGCATCCATATCGCCGGTAGGTTCAGCATCAACTTCAAAAACTTTGGTATGCTTGATGAGCTGATAATCCCAGATAACTTCGTCCAACGGGTAAGGCACGGTCAGTTTTGCTTCGCCTTCCACCACCGCTGCCGCACGGGCACGGTTCCCCAGCAACGGCGGCAGCTTGCTCAACCGCTGAAACGCATGCAGACTGCTTATGGCAACACGCACCTGGTTCGAGGAAAAATCATTTTCCTGAATGATTTCAGTAAAAGCCTGTCTGAAAGCATCAACAAAGCTCTCTTCAGCAAGTTCTGTAGAAAGCTCTTTTATGGCATATTTGACCAGGGTTACACCGTCATTGTTTTCGCCGGCAAAGAATTCTGCCACTTTAAGACAATTTCCACCGACATCAATAGTAAGAACTGAAGTGTCTTTTATCATATCTACTGCGCTCTGTTACCCGTATTCACTTTTTTGTTATCGCCATACAGCTTTCCGGCATGTATGCGTTTGTTTCCTAATCCATCAGGGTTCCGGCATACCTGCCGCAGTTTCACCCCCTGCACCGCACCTGACTTTTCGCTTCCATTTTTCATGAAAGCTGAAATGAACAAGGTTACAATATTCCTTTTTTACGATTATTGCAACTCATTTTACTGTCAAATCAGCAAAATTCCGCAATAAAATATGATTTTTCCCGGAAAAATGACAAAAAAACTATTTTTTTGCCGTTTTTCCGTTACCCTGAACGAACAATTTTCAGCAGTTAAGAAACTCCTGAAACAATTATTCACGATTTTTTATTTGACAGTTTTCTTTTCTGCCGCTTTCTCCGGAGCTTTTGCCGGAGCCGCAGCTTTAGCGTCTGCCGCCGCTACGGGAACTGCCTTCTGCACTGCCGGTTCGTCGGCAACTTCATCAACCAGCGATTTACCGCTGCGGCTGTGACCGATCAGCGATGCCAGAGTCAACGCCAGCAAAAAGAAAATCACAGTCAGCACCACCGTAGCTTTGGTGAGGTGACTGCCGGCACGGGCTCCGAAAACCGATTCGCCCACCCCGCCGAAAACAGTACCGAAACCGCCGGACTTGGAGGGCTGGATCAGAATCAGGATCGCCAACAGCAATGCCACTACGATCACCAGTGCATACAATATTGTCATCAATACTTCCATGAGAAATACCCATTCGGTTACGCCCCGCAACAGTTGCGGGGCTTATTTTTGACTTTACTTCGTCAGCAACCGGCACCCTTGATCGCATTCTTGACCAGATCAGCAAAGCTGTCGGCCTTGAGAGCGGCACCGCCGATCAGACCGCCGTCGATGTCAACTTGACGGACGAGTTCTTCGGCATTTTCCGGCTTCATGCTGCCGCCGTACTGAATACGGATATTTTCAGCGGCTTCTTTGCCGAACAGATCAGCGATCTTGTTACGGATGAAGGCGTGGGTTTCCTGTGCCATTTCGGGAGTGGCGGTCTTGCCGGTACCGATTGCCCAGACCGGTTCGTAAGCCAGAACCAATGCACCAACGGTGGCGGCATCGAGGTCTTTCAAACCATCTTCAAGCTGTTTGCCCAACACGGCTTCGGTCTTGTTGCCTTCGCGTTCTTCCAGAGTTTCGCCGATGCAGACGATGGGTTTCAGTCCGGCGGCGATGGCGGCCTTCAGGCGGCTGTTGACCGTGGCGTCGGTTTCGCCGAAGTACTGGCGGCGTTCGCTGTGGCCGAGAATAACATATTCAACACCGGCTTCTTTGAGCATAGCAGCGGAGATTTCGCCGGTGAAAGCACCGGATTCTGCCCAATGCACGTTCTGGGCACCGACTTTGACATTGCTGCCTTTGCAGGCTTCAACCACGGCGGAAAGAGTGGTGAAGGTGGGGCAGACGACGATTTCGGCACAGCAGCTGCAAACATCAGCGACCAGCGGTTTGAGGGCATTTACCAATGCAACGCCTTCAGCAGCAGTTTTGTTCATTTTCCAGTTGCCGGCAACGATAACTTTACGAGCCATTTTTGTTTCTCCTTTTTTATTATATATGTTTAATGGTTGTGCAATCACAGTTTTCAACGGTTTTTCGGAATTGAAAAATCATCCCGACAATAATCCGTGTTTTACAAAATAGCACTTGGAAGCGATTTTTGCAATATTACACAGCAAAATTTTTGCAAAAACATTGAATTTTTTTATATTTTTTCATATTATGCGGGATTATTCGTGAATTTTATTTGATTTTGCAATGCTGTGGTGTTAAATTTGCTGTTGACAAAATGAGTTTCATTTTACATGAATACAAGGAAAGGGTTTTACACCATGCAGCAGCATCTCAATGTTCCGCCGGCAAACCATGTTAAAGTTCTTGACGGCCAGGGCTGGGTGGGTCTGATCGACCATCTCGGCAGCGAAGCTACCATCGTCAACGCCGCCCGCGTAAGTTTCGGCAAGATCAAAACCGAAATCGACGCCCGCGACGAAGCTCTTTTAGAGTATCTGATCGCCAACCGCCACACCAGTCCGCTGGAACACCTGGTCTTTACCTTCAGCATCCATTGCCCGCTTTTTGTCCGCGGCCAGTGGCACCGCCACCGCACCTGGAGTTACAACGAGATCTCCCGGCGTTATACGGAAATCGACCTGGAGTGTTTCAACCCCACAGAGTTGCGTAAGCAGAGCACCAACAACCGGCAGGCTTCTTATGTGGATGAAAATTTCAAAGCTCCCGAACTGGTGGAAGCCATCCGCAAACATAACGAAGCAAGCCTTGCTCTTTACAATCAGCTGCTCGAGGGCGGTGTCTGCCGCGAACAGGCCCGCGGGGTCCTGCCGCAGAACATGATGGTAACTTTCTGGGGAACGGTGGATCTTTCCAATCTGCTGCACTTCCTGGAATTGCGCGACAGCGACCACGCACAGGTGGAGATCCGCGAATACGCCCAAGCCATCAAAAAGCTCATCAAACCGATCGTGCCGCATGTGGCTGCTTATTACGAAAAACAGGGGCAGACCTGGTGATTTTTGAGCGTAAAAAGCTCAAGTGACGGATAAATGACGAAAAAATGACGGAGTGATCCGTCATTTTTTTTGTGCTTGTTGCCGGTTCGCCCGCCTTTGTTGCACTACGGCACGGCAAGCGGGCAGTAGTGTGCGGGGTAGCACACCGGTGTCCGCCTTACGACACCATTCCGTATGGCGTTTTACATGGTATCGAGTTCTACATTTTCCATCCGGAAGCGGCGGCACTTTCTTACTATGAAATTGCTTTCGCGTTCGTTGGGGGCGGTCTGAATGTATTTTATGTTCCGTAAAGTGATGTTTTCGGGGGTGGTTTCTGCCGAACCGTGGAAGTCGCAGGGGTAACTTGACTGCATTATTATATCGTCAAAGACCAGATTGCGTATGCTCCGCAGTTTTACTCCGTCATCCACGCCCAGCCGTATCGGCAGCCAGCCGGAATTTATGGTCATGTGAGCAAAAGTTATGTTGCTCAAATCCAGTTTTCCGTTACAGCCCTCTTTCAGATAACGCACCGGGTTGTCGATATTTATGCCGTTGCCGGGACAATCCAGCACCATATTGCTGAAACGGCAGTTGCGGATAATATCGTCGGAGGGACAGCCGATGCGGATACCCTGACACGCACTGGAGAGCAAACAGTTGGTAAATACCACATTTTCGCAAACCACCTCTTTATCACGCGGCATGGCACGCAATATCAGACAATCGTCGCAAGTCTTTACCCGGCAGTCGGAAACGGTAACATCCCGGCAACCGTCAATATCAATGCCGTCGTTATTTATCATCCGCTGATCGCCTTCAACGCGTAAACCTTTTAGCGTTACGCGGTTACAGCCGGAGAGCCAAATCGTCCAGCACGGAGCGTCTTTGTAAAGTGTATCGCTCAAAAGCACATCGCTGCAATCGACCAGATGCAATATACGCGGCCGCGGCGTGGCCGGTTTGGCAAAAAACCTGCCGTTGAAAGTGCTTTCGTCATAAAACTTTGCACCGGGGATCGCCAATGTACCGCTGCCGGTTATGGCAATATTTCCGGCATTGACGGCGGCAATCAGCGTGTGATTGTATTTTTCGGGCTTGATGCCGCAAAGTTCCGGCGGATTAAAGTCGTCGTAATCGCGGTGATCGGCTGAACCGGTAATGACTGCATTATGTGCTATATGCAGTTCGACATTGCTTTTGAGGTAAATGGTATGGGCATTATTTATACTGCACTCCACAGAAACTCTGCCGCCGCCATTGGCGGAAACTTCGTTGATCGCCTGCTGCAATGCCTGATAACTGTCTTGGGTGATTTTTATTTCCATAGGTTCTGATCCCCGGTCAACGATTGAGTTTTTCCAATATTTTTTTACGCATTGCCGGACGGTTTTCCGGAGTTATGCTGTTGATTATTTCTTTGTAGGAAGCGGGGTCTTTATCTTCGAGCATCTTCAAAAGAGTGTAATCTTCGATCCCCTCGCGGATACCTTCGGCACGCTTGGAAGGCGACCACTCGTCATCGTTTCTGAAAATTACTGAATAGCTCTGCTTGGCGGCATCCCAGATGTCGCCGGGGTCGTAGGCACACCAGTAGCTGAACGCCCGGATGTTCTGTTTTTTGAGCTTCATAAATACATCACGCAGCTGACTGCCGGGAATACTCTTGTTCTGCACCCAGTATGTCCAGACTTCGTTTTTAGCATCGTGCAATATCTGCATGACTTCGGGCGTCAGGTAATCAATGTGCGGAGCCTGAATATCCAGAAAACCGGCAAGACGCCTGATCTCTTTGTGGTTCAAAAGGTTGTTGGAGTTGTTGGAAATCTTGATCTGCGGATCGACTTTGCGGATGAAGTGAGCCATCTTTTCCATGCCCGGAAGTGCGTTGGACATCGGCTCATCACGCAAGAAGAAGACAAACCGGTCATAACCCACGCCCCGCTTTTTCAAGCCTTCGACCGTTGCTTTGATGTACTGACCGGCACGGCTTTCCCACTCCGGCGAAAACGGCTTGATCGAACTGCCGTCTTTGTTTTTGCCCAGAAATACGGAGAGATACGGCTCGTGGAAATAAAGGCAGTTGATTATCAGCATCCCGCCTTTGAGCATCAGGCCGTTGCGGTCTTTATCCAGCACATCCCAACGCATTTTTCCGGGTTGAATTTTGCCGTTTTCATCAAAGACCGGGCGGAACTCGGTTACATGGAAAAGCATGTGGGCGTTCTGGTGCATACGCTTGAGAAATTTGGCAGTGGCATCAGCATGGCGGTGCATGATGCCGCGACTGCGGTAGAGATACGAAAAACTCCAGATCGGCATGATCTCCGGAAATGCCGCTTTGATAACATTCTGAACAATATCCACCGAACCGGAATCGCGTAATGTTGACCACTTGAGCGTGGAAAGCGTTTTGCCAGCTTTTTCCGGGAAAAATACTGTGCAGTAGATCTGCACCGTCATGCCGCCGGGAACCGCAAAACGGTATTTGCCATCCCGCGTCAGCACGACCGGCATCAGGGCATCGTCAAAGGCTTTGTTCAAATCCGAAGCAACTGCGGTGGTCTTGCGGATCTCCAGATTGATTTTTTTGTCGCTGACCAGCGTGACCACGCTCAAATCTTTGCTTGTGTTGGTAAAGTTCAACGCAAATGATTCTATATCGTTGCCCACGCCGGAGAGTTCAACTTTGCCGGAAAACGGCTTAACTTTGGCGGGCAGATGATCGTAGGGTTTGATCGCATCACTGTCTGCCGTAAGCAGCATGGTTTTGCCGGGGTGATTACGCTGCAATATTTCGGCATTGAGAGCAAAAAGCTCTTCCTGAAACTTATAGAACGGAAAACCGGAACGCTTGTTGGTACGCACTTCCGGATACCATTTGCCCAGACGCTGTTCGGCGGCATTGATCTTTTTCAGCATCTCTTTATCGCCTTTGGCGTTGGCTTTGAGTTTTTCCACATCGCGTTTAAGCAGAGTACGGGCGTGACCGGCTTCGATCTCCTTGCGTAATTCGGGGGTGTATTCGTAGAGTTCGACTTCATCGACCCACGCAGTACCCTTGCCACGCATCAGGAAAAGACAAATACCGAATGCGGTATTTTTGCCGCTGTTGAAAACGCCGCTTTCGTATTTTTTCCACTTGTAACTCCAATTTTCCGGTCGGCCAAGTTTTACATAATCAAAGAACGGGCCGAATTGTTTGGTGGGCCGGTCAAGATTGCCGTTATGCCCGATATACATACGCACCATACCGCCGTTGGGAGAGGTGATATTTTCGCCCTTGCTCTTGAAAAAAGCAATGTAATCGGTGTTGGGTTTGACTTTAACCACCTGATCTATACGCGTATAGTGCCAGAGTTCGGTATTCTGAAACCGCACCGAAGTACCGCCGCTGGTGGCAAAAGTGCTGTCAACGACCGCACTTGCCCCGGCGGGCATTTTGGCGGGATAAAAGCTCCAGTGTTTCGGCACGCCATTGGCATCGACTTCAGAAAAATCCCCGTTTTTTATCAGGTTTTCCGCTCCGCTGACCGTCCAGACGGCGAATGCCGCCGTCAAAAGAAGTAATACTTTTTTCATTGTAAACCGCACTTTTTATCAGAAGAAAACTTTTTCTTTGCGTTCCGGCGGAAAATCTTTTACCGCCTCTGGATAAGTGTAAGTATTCACACTGCCGTCGTAATGCAGTGCGGCAGAAACGGTTTTGTTTTCGTGCGGGGCGTACATGCCGATGCGGCTTTTATCCAGATAGCCGCCGCGATGACCGGGAATGACCTGCCACGAACCGCTGGCATGACCGATATTGCCCCACGAACTCTGCGAATCCATGATATGAATGAATTTAGCCGGGTCGAGCAAACGGTCAATGGTAAAGCTCTTGTGCGGAACCGGCCAGATCGCCGGTGAAATCTTGACCACGCCGTAAGAACATTTGGCAGGTTTGCCGCGGCGGTCATTTTTGGTGGCATCTGCCGGACAGAGGAAGAGTTTGGGGTCTTTGAGTATATCAAAAAGATTTTTGCTCCACGGCAGACCGGTTTTGTCGCCGGTGTAACCGGATTGACCGGTAAGCCCTTCGATATGGCCATTGTAAGTTTTAGCGTAAGTCTGCACGGCTTTGCCGAGTTCTTTAAGGTTGCCCAGACAGGCGGTGGTTTTGGCCTGTTCGCTGACAACAGCAGTCGCCGGCAGAAGCAGTGCGGCAAAAATCGCCAGCACAGCGATTATAACTGCAAGTTCGATCAGGGTGAAGGGGGTGAGTTTTTTCATTTTTTTTCTCCCGTGGATTGGTTTTTATTAGTTCTATCCTGGTTCTATTTTCAAGTTTTACTCTTGTTCTAATTATAATACATATAACGGCAGTTGTCAAGGGTAAAGTAAGAAAAAAACGAAAAAATTATTGTTGAGCAAGCAGAAGTAAGCAAATAAAGCATACGGTATGGTGTTGCAGGGCGGACACCTGTCTGCCGCCGCGATAGATATGGGAAAGTATGAGAGGGTATGGGAAGGTTTGGGAGGCGGGCTTTGCCCGCCGACGGCCGGTTGACGCTCTTACCCGGCAAGCAGTACCCGGCGTGCAGCCAGCCAACAGCATTTGGCGGCATCAGCCGCCCACGCACCATACTGCCCGCTTGCCACGCCGCAGTGCAACGGAGGCGGGCTTATGCGGCGAACATAGGCGGCAAGGACTCCCATACTCTCTCATATTTTCCCATATTCTCCCATACTCTCCCATAAAAAAGCCGCCACACACCGTATTGCCCGCTCGCCACGCCGGAGCATTTGCGTAGGCGGGCGTAGGCGGTGTATATGGCATACGGTATGGTGTTGTAGGGCGAACACCTGTGTGCCGCCGCGATGGATATGGGAAAGTATGGGAAGGTATGGGAGGGTTTGGGAGGGTTTGGGAGGCGGGCTTTGCCCGCCACAGCCGGTTGACGCTCCCATCCGGCGGGGCATAAAAAAACCGGTACATTCTGCACCGGTTTCCTTGTGGTATTGGCTGTTTATCAATACCAGTATTTTTCAAATTCCTTAAAGTTTGTAGGAATACCTATACGCTGAAGACCATTATTAGTATATTCCTTTCCCTTGGCACTTTCAACATGCCCGTCATAGCAGGCAATATTTACATAACCGTTATGCACTGCTCCCTGCCCAAGTTTTTTATCACCGTAACGCCGGGTACCTCTTGAGTCATCAGAAGTCCCTTGTTTGGCATCATCATCGCCGTCACAGAATAATAAAGTATCAGGGGTATTAGCAAATGGTGTAGCCCAATCTTGAGCCCAATGATTATTCATATCAATTTTATTTGTGCGATATTTATAAGTTGGCCATTTGTCAAAATTAACAGTTGCCCCCATCGAATAAGCTGTCGGGCAGGAAAAAGCGGTTTGACCGCCTTTTATTGATTTATCATAAAGGTCGTTTTCGTTTTCATGAAGTTGAGCCAAATACGGAGCAATACATTCGCTCCAATACCGATGATTACCTGTTCCCGCGATATTGGTACCATAACTTATATCATGAGCTATCATTTGATTGTGGTCATCATGATACATCCAAAACGCCAGTCCCAACGATTTGAGATTGTTGGTACAATTAGCACTTCTTGCCCGCTCGCGTGCTGCGGAGAGTGCCGGCAAAAGCATTGCCGCCAGAATGGCTATAATGGCTATTACTACGAGTAACTCTATAAGGGTGAAGCCCATGGGCTTCACCCGCCTGCAGGCGGGTTTTTCAGAAACACTTAAACGCATTGTTATTCCTCCATATAATTTTGACGAATTACATTATACAATATTTTTGACGAATTTTCAAGGGGTTTTGTTTACAAAATCACTTTTTTTCTGCTTTGGGGATCATGAAGTCCCAGAATTTGTGGTCAAGTCTTTCGCCGGCAGCTTTCATTTCTCCGGCAAGGAACTTGCCCCATTCGCCGGGATTGTTGATCTGTCTGGCACTGCGGAACGGCACCGCCGCAAAGTAAACTACACTGCCTTTGCCGACTTTGCGTTCAAACGCCGCCGGGGTTTTATCCGCATAAGTTGCAATGACTTTGGCACCGGCGGGAGCTTTGACTGCAAACGCACCTTCGATCATGGTTTCTTTGCCGTTGAAAATAATATTTTTGTCGGAACGGACTTTGCCGATCTCCGCACCGATGAGCCTGGTTCTTTCGGCGGCAAGCGGTTTGCCGTCGTTGGCAAAGGCAAATGCTTCGGGATCCATAACAACAAGTCTGCCGCCGTTTTCCACATATTTTACCAGTTTGGCGGCAACGGTACGGGTCAGGTATTTCAGATTGGGGGCAATCATAACTTTGTAATCAGCGGCTTTGGCACGGTCGTCGGCGATTTCAAAGTCGGAAACAAACTTGAAGTTGCCCTTGAGCTGTTCACCCATCATTACATACAATGTATATTCGGCGTTCTGTTCAATATCGAACTTGCCCCAGTGTGCTATGTAGCTGTAAAGGATCGCCACCGGAGTTTTTTCCGGCAGTGCCAGCGGTTTCATCTTGCGGACTATACGCGATACGCGGAGCATTTCTTCGTAACAGCCCGGAGCGGTTTCGTGATTGCCGTCGGTGTACCACCGCAGGATATCGGCACCGTTTTTGATCGCCTGACTTGCCCATTCACGCACATTTTCGACACTGGGGGCTCTGCCGCAGTAGTTGAACGCCTGGGCGTAAACTGCGGTGAGTTTGCCGCCGTTCATATCTTTGAGCGTTTTGCCGCTGAATCCGGTGTGATAGAGTGCCCGCTCTCTACCGCACTGTGCCAGCGTGCTGGTCGGATAGGGGTCAACACAGCCGATGTCAGAAACTTCGGCAAAGTCCGGAAATACTTCAATTCCGCGGAATGTCGATACCGTATTGAACGCATTGACCGCCATAAACGGAGCGTTGGGAGCGTAATGTTTAACCAGATCGCGTTCGTTTTTCTTGAAACCGATCACTTTTTCGTTCCAGTATTTGAGGAACGCTATCCGCCGGAACGGTGCATCGGCATCGTCGTTGGCGGCAAAGTTGTCGAACAGACCGTATTTGCCGAAACCGTGTTTGGCTTTGATCTCTTCGCTGATCTTGTTCAATGCTTCGACATTTTCGACATTTTTGGTTACACTGTGCGATTCGTAAATGGTGTTGGTCGGCTCGTCGGTGCTGACCACCCATGCCAGATGCGGTATGATCCACGCATCTTTGGTAAAGCGTTCATGCCCCCACGCCATCGTGATCTTGTGCAGCAGCGGGTCGGCGGCGTTGACCAAGTTGGCACGCACTTTGAGTACGGCACCTTCTTTTATCGCCTGACGATCCTGTGCACTGTTGTGCAAGTTACAGGCAAATTTCCAGTTATTTCTTTTGAGCAGTGCCAGCACACCTTCTTTGCCGCCTACGCCCAGCAGATTGAGCCAGGGGTAGCCGATGGGGGTGGCATCGCCGGCATCAGCCATTTCTTCAAGCATCTTTTTCTGCCGCAAAGGCCAGGTGGCAGCGTTTTCTTTTCTGAACTTGGCACTGTAAGTGGAACCGAGCAGGAAAGAACCCAGACCATAAACCTTGTATTTGCCTTCCTTTTTGCGGGGCAGTTCGGCAAAACGCTCGACTTTGCGGTCGATTTTCAGCGGGTCGTCGAGCATCTGTTCGCGGAAACGGGTCAGCACACCGGAATTTTCATCAAATTCCAATGTGGCAAATTTATCGACATTTTTCAGATCGCCGGAGTGCAGATTCCACTGGGCACTGCCGCGGGCAACACCCGGTACCCGGCGGTTGCGTACCAGATTTACACGCCACTTCTGTCCGGCTTTGGGAGCGATCCCGAATTCTTTGAACGGCAGAACCAGTTCGCCCGTCCAGCCGTCTTTGGTTACAAGTGCTTTGCTCTGCCAGGAGTAATTACGCTCCCCCAGGCATCGCCAGGGGTCCCCCGGAACTCGCTGATAAAGCTCGCCATCAAAATGTCCGCCAACGGTGTTGAAAATAAGCTGCATACCGCGATTGTTGGGCGATGCAATAAAAAGTTCCACCGAGTCATCGCACCACACCGGACTGTCGTGTTTGGTTTCTTTGGCGGCAAGTTTGGCAACTTCGGGCTCAAAACAACGCACACCCAAATAAAGGTTATTATTATCGTAAGCTATATACATTTCGGTCGGCACTTCCTGAAGTTGATCGGTGCCGAAGCGGTAAAAACGGCTGATCGCACCGGCTTCGCTCCAGACGGCTTCGTCAAGTTTGCCATCCAGCACGATAGATGCCGGGGCTTTGGCGACCGTTACGCTGTCAACGATCGGCTCCACTGCCAGATCTTTAACAATGAACTTGCCGCCCATGCCCTTGAGCTGCAACAGGTAAATGCGGGCGGATTCAGCTTTGGCGGGAGTGGTGAATTCAAACGAATATTCTCTGGTCTGGCCTTTGGCGGGCAGATCGAGTTTCCAACGCATTGCCGCATCGCCGCTGGGTTTACCGGCTTTGGTCTGGAAAGCCAGCGAAAAGGTCGCCGTGCCGCCGGGAGTCTGAATGATCTCTTCGGCAGTCAGCTTGAAATTGATGGAGTAGGTAACAAACTTCTGCAGCTGCAAATAAGTGTAAAGCGATGCGTTATCGCCGGGTGAATCTGAAGAAAAAGTTACGGTATTGCGGTCAGCAGAACGGGTCATTTTTACTGAATTGTTACGCGGCCAGTTGCTCCAGAATGCATTTTTATTGTAGGCACTTTTCAGTTCGACCGGTGCAATGTCCGAAGCCGGCAGGATATTGACATTGGCAACTTCAAACTTGCCGGAGCAGTTTCTCAACGAAAACAGCACCGCCTGAACCTGACCGGCACCTTCCGGCACGGCAAAGGTGGTGGAGGCTTTGACATATTTATCAGTATTGGCAAGTTTCAATTCCGAAGTATGCGGCTTTACACCCTTGAGGGCTTTGCCGCCTTTGGCCTGAAAGTTGATATTGATACTCGCAGAAGCCCGGTTGCCCGCCTGATAATCAGAAAGTTTATACAAAAAACTCAATGTCATCTTTTTGCCCGCTTCCACCGGTGCATAGGTGTAAAGCGTTGCATACGGCTTCTTTTCGCTGACGGTAAAGGTCAGCACCCGGTTGGAACCGTTGAGCTTGCTCTGCAGCTTGACCGCAGGGTCTTTCGGGTAAGGATTGAAAAATGCTTTCAGATAGTTGTAACTGCTTTCAGCACCGCACAATACAGCCGCCGACAGCACCAGCATTGAAACAAAAGTGATTTTTTTCATAATAACGACCCTTTGGTTTGTTATAATCCATTGGTTTTTGCCATATTAATATACAACATAAACGCCGTTTTGTCAAGGGCATAATGAAGATTTTCTGTCGTATTGGGGCTTCGCCGCATTCGCCCGCTTACAGCATGACGGCGATGCCGGGATACTGGCGGTATTTTTCGTTGGAATCCATTCCGCAGCCGATCAGGTAGCGGTCATCCATAAAAAATCCTGCCCAGTCGGCGTGTTCAAGCCCATCGGGCCGGGGGAGTTCTTTTTCCACCAGTACGGCGGTTTTTACGCTCAAAGCACCCATATCGAGAATGTTTTTGCAGATCGCTTTCAGCGTGCGGCCGGAATCGAGAACTTCGTCCACGATTATCACATGTCTGCCGCGCGGATCGAGTTTCAGAGTCGAGCGTAATTCCACCACGCCCGAACATACATTGTTTTTGTAACTTCCGGCGGCGATGGAATCCACATAAAAATCTTCCATATCAATAGCTTCTGCCAGTTTTGCCGCAAAGAAAAGCCCGCCGTTCATCACCACCAGCATGGTCAGGGGTTCGCCGTTGTAGGCCCGGGTGATTTCTCTGCCCATAGCCTTAATTTGCTGATTGACTTCTTCCGGCGTTTTGATTACTTCGATATTTTCCATAAATTCCGATCCCGTAAACTGTTATGATTATAAACACAGATATTTTCCGACAAACAGGAGCGATATAACGACCAACAGCCAGCTCACCCGCCCCTTGATACCGCAGTTGAGAATGGTGTACGATATGACCCCGATCCCCAGACCGTCGCTGACATTATAGGTGAAAACCACCCCGACAATGAGCAGATAAGCCGGAATCGCCCCGGCAATATCGTTCCAGTCGATGTTCAAAATGGATTTTATCATCAGAAATCCGACTATGATAAGTGCCGGAGCCGTGGCAAAACCCGGTATCGCCAGAAAAACCGGTGCCGCCACCAGCGAAATCAGAAACCACATCGAACAGGTCAGTGCCGCCAAACCGGTTCTTGCCCCCGCCTTGATCCCCACAGCGGATTCCGCAAAAGTCGTAGTGGTGCTGGTCCCCAGAACGCCCCCGGCAAAGGTGGCAATGGAGTCCGCCAGCAGAATTTTTTTCATACGCGGCACATTGCCGTTTTTTTCCATCAGCGGCGTATTGACCACCGCCCCGTTGATCGTACCGACTGTATCAAAAAAGTCGGTAAAGAGAAATGCCAGACAGATCACGGCAAAATCGGCTGATAATACCAGTTTGAATCCGGTCGCTTCCGTTGATTTGTGAGCCCAGTTGTTAAAATCGAATGCCGAACCGAACAGATTGCCGAATTCGCGGAACGAGTCTGTGAACGCCGCTATTTTGAAATTCGGCAGCAGCGAGTTGAAACCGTTCATCGGATCGACCTGATAGATCCCGGTAAGCTGGCAGATGATACCCGCACCCCAAGTAGCAAGAATACCGAAAAGCAGTGCCGCGGCAATATTGCGGTGCAAAAGAAACGAGGCAAACAGCACTCCGCCGATCGCCAGCAGTGCCGAAATACCGGCAGTGTGGAACTTGCCGCCGAAAAAGTCCTGAATCGTTAAAAATGTAACCGGATGAGCCTGAATGATATGGGCATTTTTAAATGCGATAAGCGTAATGAAAAATCCGATCCCAGCACCCATAGCATATTTGAGCTGTAGAGGTATGGCATTGATGATCTTTTCGCGGATGCTCCCGATAGACATCATGAAAAATATCACGCCTTCGACAACCACCGCCAGCAGTGCAAACTGCCACGAATAACCCATCAGACCGACCACGGAGTAAGCAAAGAAAGCGTTCAGACCCATTGCCGGAGCCAATGCCAGCGGACTGTTGGCAAGCAGAGCCATGACAAAAGTCCCGGTAAAAGCCGCCAGAGCCGTTACATAGAAAAGTCCGCCGCGCGGCATCCCGGTGGTGGAAAGGATTTCGGGATTTACCGCCAGGATATACGATACAGTCAGGAACATGATCGTACCGGTATAAATTTCCCGGCGTACAGTGGTATTGTTTTCTTTCAGCTTAAAAAATTTTTCCAGCCAGTTCATTATCAGATCCTCATCGCCCTTTTTAACCATATTGTCGGGGAAATCGATAATATAGCACAAAAATAAAAAAGTACAACTCCGGCAGCTGTTTGACCATTAAAATTACAATATTCTTGTTACGGCTTCAACACTGTATTTGGGTACATGCAGTGTGTTGTATGTATCTACATAGTACGCCACGCTTTCGTCTTTGCTGATAATGTCTTCCACCGGGTTTTCGGCGGGGTGGCCTACTGCCAAAAGATAAATAAGTTCTTCAGTTTTATCTATTTGCAGTATTTGCGTAACTTCTTTGCTGTTGAACGCACCGATCCAGCAAGTACCGAGTTTTTCTTCCACTGCCTGAAATGCCATGCTCATGATCGCCGCCCCGGCATCGGCATAGACCATGGGATTTATCACCGGAGTATTTTTTACGGCACTTATGGCAATAAATGCCGTCGGAGCATTCACTGCCCATTCCGGCGAGCGTTTGGGCGTTACTCTGCCGGCGTATTTGGTGTGATAAAACACCGCCTGCACCAGATCCGGATTGCGGACAACGGTATAACGCAAAACCTGATTGTTTGCCGCCGAAGGTGCATGACATGCCGCTTCGATCATTTTAAGCAGATGGGCTTCAGCCACCGGCATCTGACGGTAAAAACGAATGGTGCGGCGGCGGCGTAACAACTCTGAATAATTCATAAAACTATAACTCCAAAATTTCAAATGACGGTTTGTAACACACTTATTATCAAATAATTGAAAAACTGACGGAATAAACCGTCATATTTCCGTCAGTTTTCCGTCACTTGATCTTTTTCCGCACCTCCGGATCAATGGAAAGCCGGTGGATGGCTTTTTCGTACTCCTGCCACCAGCGGCGGCACTTTGTCCGCTGCCACGGATCGGGGTAAGAACGCAGTTTTTTCCAGTTGTGCATAACTACTTCGCCGTTTTCACAGCCGATAAAGTAGCCGCCGGAAACATTCATCACCACTGATTCCAGCAGATTGCGGACGGCAAAATACGCCATCCGCACCGACTGGATACGGTCGAGCGGCGAGGGTATTCCGCCCTGCTGCAAAGGGCCGAGTACTGCTTTGCGGACATCAAACTCAATGCCGCCGTCGGCTTCAAATAAAGTGGAAATAAAGTCGGTGGTGTAGTCGTCGTGGGCATTTTCGTTGCGGATTATCAAACCGGTGTGGCGGTTGCCGTGCTTGAAGGCTTCGGCAAGTTCCCGCACATCATGCCGGAGGTCGTCCAGCGACAGAACTTTTTCGGGCGTATAACAGTATTCCGCTCCGGAGGCAAGTGCCGCACAGCACGCCAGATACCCCGAATAACGCCCCATTACTTCCACAATGTAGGTGCGTTTGGCAGTATCTGTGGAGTTGCGGATCTTATCTACGGCATCAACGATGTTGTTCAAAGCTGTATCGCAACCGATACTGTACTCACTGCCCGGCAGATCGTTGTTGATGGATGCGGGGATGGCGATCATGGGTATATCGAACTCTTTGTACCGCTTGCGGGCGTTGCAGAGTTTGTTCAAAAGCCGGTAGCCGCCCCAGTCGCCGATCAGAATAAAGCCGTCAAGCTGATTTTTCCGGAAACTTTCTGCAATAGCACCAATGTCGCCGTGGCTTTCGACATATCTGCCCGCACCAAGCCGTGAACCGCCGAAGGCGTTCCACAATTCCGGCTCCATCCAGCTGGCAATGTGCGATTTATTGTTTATCAGACCGTTGGGCCCTTCCTCAAAGCAGACAACTTCTGCTCCGCTTGCCATGCCCATGCGGATTATGGTGCGTACTGCACTGTTCACCCCGGCGGCGGCACGCCCGGCAGTCACCACGCCGATCCGTACCTTTTTGCGTTTGGAGTTTTCTTCCGGCGGAGCAAGCCGCATAAGGGTCTTCTGAATATACGCCATCCGCAGCCACTCATCGCCCCGGGCTTTTCCGGCGGCGGCAAAATCACCGGCGGCAAGAGCTTTTCCGGCGGCACGGGTCTTGGCAACAGCGGCGGTCAGCGGCGTACTGCTGATGCGGTTTTTCTGCAGACAGGCTATGTGTGACTCCTCGCTGTTACGCAAAAGAATATTGACCGTTTCCACCCCGAAAAGTGTACTCATGCAGCGGTCGTATGCACTGGGTACGCCGCCGCGCTGAACATGCCCCAGAATAGTAATGCGTGAATCCAGCGAACGTTTGGTGAGTTCTTCCTGGATTATCCGGGCATCAAGTTTGCGGTTTTTGTTATCTCTGGCACCTTCGGCCACGACAATAAGGTTTACGCGGCGTCCGGCTTTTGCCCCTTCAAGGATATTTTTTTCCAGCTGATCCGGCCAATCATCTTCCGGCGGCATTTCCGGTATAAAACAGCCCGATGCCCCCGATGCCAGTGCCGCCATCAATGCCAGATGGCCGCAGTTTCTGCCCATGACTTCGATGATAAATGTGCGTTGATGGCTGTAAGCGGTGCTGGTGATGGCATCCAATGCTTCAACAATGCGGTGCAGTGCGGAATCCGCCCCGATGGTTATTTCGCTTTCAGCCATATCATTGTCGATACTGCCGATGGCACCGGTAA
This sequence comes from Lentisphaerota bacterium, assembly GCA_015061885.1. GTDB lineage: Bacteria > Verrucomicrobiota > Lentisphaeria > Victivallales > Victivallaceae > SIG78. Next base: position 99,253 of record SUVS01000002.1, on the reverse strand, counting down.
CGGTCAGATTGCGGTATCCGGCGGCTTCTTCGGCGGTAATAAGACCTTTTTTCAACAGTTCATCAGTCAAACCGGGGAATTGCTCACGCAAGTCTTCCGCACCTGAAAGCGAACCGTCGCCGCCTATGACCATGAGTTTGTCGATCCTGTTTTTTATCAGATTGTGTGCCGCTTTGAGCAAGCCGGAGCGTTCGCGGAACTCCTTGCTGCGGGCAGTGCCGATAACTGTGCCGCCGAGCTGGATGATATTGGATACATCGTCCCACTTCAATTCGCCGATATTCCCGGCTATCAATCCCTGATAGCCTTCGTAAATGGCATAGACCTTGAAGTTGGCTTCCAGAGCTGTACGCACACAGCCGCGGATACAGGCATTCATACCCGGAGCATCACCGCCGCTGGTCATGATGGCGATCGCTCCGCGGGAAACAGATTTTTTTGCAGACATAATATTTTCTCCACAGGGTTTTCAATTTACCATTCCGGACGAAAAATACCCCTGAAGAAGAGTTTTTGCAAGAAAAAAAGCGGTTTTTTTAAGAAAAAATTGGGTTTTTCTGCCAAATGGCTGTATTTTAAAGAATTACATTTTGTTTTAAATATAAAATATCCAGAGGTGTTGCAGTGAATTTATTTATCAAAAACAGTTTTTCAGCAGTCAAGTTATGCCTTTTATCTCTGCTTTCCGTTGTATGCCTGACCGTTGCCGGAGCCGACAGCGTTCTGGTTGGTGAGCTGGCTTTTGAACAGACCGGCGGCAAACCGGTGGTGGAAGACCTTCTGCGATTCAATGTCCGGCTGCAGCCGGGTAAAGCCTACGATGCCCGAATCCTGGATGAAGACATCAAACGGTTACATTCACTGGGATATTTTTCGGATGTAACCGCCCAGGCCGCTCCCATGAAAGACGGCAAACTCAAACTCAATTTCCGTTTGAAACTTCACGCCACAGTATCCGAAGTCATCTTCGACGGCAATCAGAAGTACGAAACTGAAGACCTTGCCAAGCTCGTCAATATCGGTATCGACGCACCGCTCAATGAACGCAATCTGCGGGACGGAGCTTCGGCATTGCGGGAGTTCTACCGCGACAAAGGCTACTTTGATGCCGAAATCGCCCCCTTGCTGGAACGCGGCGAAAACAATACAGTAAAAGTGATTTTCAAAATCAAAGAAAACCTCAAACTCAAAGTCAACGATGTTTTCTTTGAAGGCAACACCGTTTTCAGCAGTTGGACTTTACGCCACAGCATCGAAAATCAATACAGCTATTTCAACTGGATGGGCTTCCTCAACCTCGGTTTGCTCAACCGCGAAATGCTGGAAGTCGATAAGGTGCGTCTGCGTGATATGTACTGGAACAAAGGCTATCTGGACTTCAAGATCGAATCGGTCAAGATCGTTCCATGCGAGGACGATCCGGAGTTTGTCAATCTGCTTTTTACCATTCACGAAGGCAAACCATACACTGTTACCGGCATAAAGTTTGAAGGCTTCAAGAGCTTTGACGAAAAAGAGTTGCAATCTCTGGTAAATATACCGCTGAACGAAACTTTTGATTATCAGAAAGAAAGTGCCAGCCGTGCCGCCATCATGGGTTTGCTCCACAGCGAAGGTCTCGCCGATGCCGTATGCAATGTCCAGCGTAACGCCGACTTTGAAAAACACACCGTTGAGCTGGTATTTGTCATCAACGAAGGCAGAAAATATACCATCAATCAGGTTACTATCGTCGGCAACGAGTACACGCAGGATAAAGTCATCCGCCGCGAACTGGTGGTCTATCCCGGCGACCCGGCAGACGAAAATCTGCTGGATGTTACCAAATCACGGTTGATGAATATGGATATGTTCAGCAAAGTTGAAACCACCTTTGTCAACTCCGATACCATCGGCGAAAAAGATGCCATCATCCGCGTGGAAGAAAAAAATGCCTACGATGTACGCATCGGTGCCGGTTACTCCGATGTGGACAGTCTGTTCGGTATGATCGAAGCCAGCAGCCGCAACTTTGACATCACCAACCCCGCCAACTACTTCCGCGGCGGCGGTCAGCGGTTCCGCTTGCAGGCAATGATCGGTATTGAGCGGGCGGCAGTAAACTTTGACTTTACCGAACCGTGGCTTTTCGATATACCGCTGCGGTTGGATATAGGTGCTTATCTGCGGGAAACAGTTTTTGAACACTGGGACGAAACCCGCTGGGGTGCCAGAATCGGTTTGACCAAAAAATTCTTTGACGATTTTACCAAAGCCACCATTGCTTACAAATTTGAACAGGTCAATGTCCATGATATGTCTGACAGCATGGGCTTTGAAACCCGTGAAGAACGCGGCCGCGACTGGGTCAGCCAGGTATCGCTGGAACTTGACCGCACCACGCTGGACAGCTTGGCCGACCCCAAAAACGGTTATCAGATCAATTTGCTCGGGGCAGTTTCGCCCAGAATATTCGGTTCTTCCGAAGATTTCTACCGTGCCGAAGCCAAATTGCTCTATGTCAAGAGCTTCCTGGATAACGCCATAACATTGCAAGCCGGGGCCAGAATCGGCGTGGTCGATGGTTTCCACAGCAAACGGGCCCCCATTTATGAACGCTATTTCCTCGGCGGCAGCAACAGTGTCCGCGGTTTCCCCTACCGGGAAATTTCGCCGCTGGATTCAGCGGGCAGAGAAGTCGGCGGGCAGAGCATGAGCGTATTCACAGTGGAAGTATCTCATCCGATCTGGAACTTCCTGCGGGGTGCGGCATTCGTCGATGCCGGAGGTGTCAGCAAATCTGAATACAAATTCGGGTTTGACCACTTTAACATCGGTGCCGGTTACGGTCTGCGGATCAAACTGCCCAATGTGCCTATGCCGATCAAACTGGATTTGGCGTTCCCGGTACTCAACAATCAGGATAATGTGAAAAGCCGCTTGCGATTCCACTTCAACATGGGCTTCAGTTTCTGAAGTAATTATTCCTGCGGGAAATCTCGAGCCTTGCTGCGTCGCTCACCTCGGTCACATACAAAGGTATGCTCCCTCGGATCGTTCCTTGCAAAACTCGACATTTCCACCCAGGAATAATTACTGCAACATTTTTCGAAATTAATTGCTGCGTCGCTCACCTCGGTCACATACAAAGGTATGCTCCCTCGGATCGTTCCTTGCAAAACTCGACATTTCCACCCAGGAATAATTACCGCAACATTTTTCGAAATTAATTGCTGCGTCGCTCACCCTATGCCGGTTTCGCCGCATACGCGGGCAATAGGTTTTACACTATATAATGCTTGCCGGGTAAGAGCGTCAACCGGCTGTCGGCGGGCAAAGCCCGCCCTCCCAAACCTTCCCAAAGCCTCTCAATCCATCGGGCGGCAGACAGGTGTTCGCCATACAACCCCATACCGTATGCCATGTACGCCGCATACGCCCGGCTACGCCGTGCGAGCGGGCAATATGGTGCGTGGCGGCTTTTTTATGGAAGAGTATGGGAGAATATGGGAAAATATGAGAGAGTATGGGAGTCCTTGCCGCCTGTATTCGCCGCATACGCCCGGCTACGCCGTGCGAGCGGGCAATATAGTGCGTGGGCGGCTGATGCCGCCAAATGCTGTTGGCTGGCTACACGCTGAGTATTGCTTGCATGGGCAGAGCGTCAACCGGCCGTCGGCGGGCAAAGCCCGCCCTCCCAAACCTTCCCAAACCTTCCCAAAGCCTCTCAAATCTTCTCAATTTATCGCGGCGGCACACAGGTGTTCGCCATACAACACCATACCTATTTACAGCGTAAAAGTTTCTTTCATTGGCAATTCCCGCAGAGTTTCCAAGTCTATTTGTGCCATCGGGCGGTTTGCTTCGAGGGTTATCGCCTGATAGTAAAAGCACATTTCACTGCTGTTCAGATACTTTGACAGGCGTTCGAGATCAAGATTGGAGCGTTTGGCTGTTCCCACATGGATATTGTTCAAAACCAGCAAACCATTGCGATCTACGGCGGAAATTATTCTGTCACCGGTTTGACGGATCAATATTTTCGGTTGCGAATAATCAATATTTTTCAGACCGCTTTTGATTTTTGCCGGGTCGGAATTGATGAAATATCCCTGATAATTTACTGTGCCCGACGCGGTTATCTCTCTGCCGCTGACCAGGCCGCGTTGATAGATGCCGTCCTGCTGCGGTTTATCGGCAACGATCGAAGATTTGCCTTTTTTAGCGATCAGACCGCTGGCAAGTTCGAGCAGATCGCCTAATTTGCAAACGCTTTTACTTTCAATATCCATAATGCGTTTGTGAATATCTTCATTGAAAAAGAGCCGGAATTTCTGCCGTGGATTTTTTTCCAGAGAACCTTGCCGCATCGTGTAGCCGTTTTCCGGCAACTCAAACGGGGTTTTTCCGTTCAGCAATACAGTTTTGAACTCATGATTTTCAGAGGGAATATTTTTGCTTGCAATATAGATGACAAGAGTACCGGGAACTGCATCAAAAAGTTTTTGTTTGATTAAATAAAAATAGTCAAATGAGGTGGTTTTGAGCATAAAATTACGCAGTTTGGTAAAATATTGCCCGCAAAGAAAACTATCCGGCACAATAAAACTCTGAACCCCGTTTGGGGCAGTTGAATTCAAGGCAAACTCAATAAAAACTGCGTAAAGCGTTATCTTGTATTCAGCGGAAAAAGGAAATCTTTTTCTTAATTCCGCCGCACGGTTTTTATCAATTTTGCCGGCATTACGCAAGCCGTAGCTTACATACGGCGGATTACCGATTACAATATCAAATTTGATATTTTTATTGAAACACGCCGCCGCGTCAGAATACTCCAGCACATCTTTTACAATAAAATTCTCCAGAGAGACCGCATTGCCGCCGGCAATTTTCAACCGGCACCAGAGTAATTGCACGGCATTGCAGTTGCAGTCAATACCGTAAAGGTTGCTGCTGATTATCTGCTCAAGCAATATATTTGCCGGTACATCGGGTTTCAGCAAACGGAATTCTTCAAACAACACTTTCAGTGCTTCCAGAATAAATTCGCCGCTCCCGCAAGCCGGATCAAGCACTTTGATATTGAGCAAACTCTCCGGCGACGGATTATTTTTCCGGAATATTTCCAGTGAACGGCGGAACATCTTTCCGGCAACTGAAGATGGTGTGTAAAATGTACCTTCATCTTTGCGTTGGAGTTTATTGCAGTGATCCATCACCAGTTCCAGAAAATGCCCCGGATCGGCGGAATTTTCCATAATATACAGAAGTTCCGGAGCCTGACCAAGCTGAAAATCGCCCCGCAAAAGTTCCGCTTCCGGAGTTTTAAGATATTCTGAAAATAATTTTTTAACTGATTTATCAGACAACATATTTCACCGGGGCTTTTTGAGTTCGCTCAAACCAGTTTCAGCACGGGCGGCTTGAAATTCAGCCCACACTTCGTAGTTGCGTGAAAGTTCTTTAAGCAGTTTACTGGCAGAAAGTCCGGTCAATTCTGCGGCTTTTTTATGGTCAAAGTTACTTTGCAGTACCGCATCGAGCAACCGGGCAAGTTCAATGGCATAAAGCGGATTACTTTCGTTCAAATGAGTATAAAAAGTATTTTCCGGATAATCTTTCCGCCAACCGAGAGCGATCTTCAAGCGTATTTTATTAAGTGCCGAACCCAGATTCTGCTTCTGACTGCGGAAGGAACTTTCTTCGGCGACAATAAAATCCATTTTTTTCAGCCGCACTCTTACAGCAGTGTAATTGCGGTTGCGGTGCTGTCCGCCGGGGCCGGTACCGACAAATGCTTCGACAGTGCAGAGATCAGCCAGATCGCTGTCGCTCATAAGCAGGAGTGCATCCCGGTCATATAATGAGCTGTCTTTTATATCAACTCCGGAAAAAAACATCTGATAAATCCTTATTTATGTTTGTCAAAAGTTAATATAAAGCATATATTAAACTATGCAAAAATAATTCAACAAGATAAAGGTTTTTATATGAATATACTTTTTATCGGCGATATTGTCGGCCACAGCGGCAGAGCCGCCGTTCAGAAACTGGTTCCGGAACTGCGTAAGGAATTCAATCTTTCCATGGTCATAGCCAATGCCGAAAACTGTGCCGCCGGAGCCGGTCTTACTGCCGGTTGCCTCAAAGATATGCGTAAACATGTGGATTTTTTCACCGCCGGAGATCATGTCTGGGATCAGAAAGACTTTGAAAAAGAGATCAACGGCATACACGATATTGTCCGACCCGCCAATTTAAGCACCATGCAGCCGGGCGTGGGTATGAAAGTAGTCAACAATCCCGTTGCCGGACAAATCGCAATAATCGCTCTGCAGGGCAAAGTTTTCATGCGTGACAGTGCCTATTGCCCCTTTGAAACTGCCGAAAAACTTTTGACTCAAGTCCCCGCCGATGTAAAAACCATTCTGGTCGATTTTCATGCCGAAGCCACCAGCGAAAAAATCGCCATGGGCTACTTTCTTGACGGCAAAGTCACTGCCGTGATCGGTACGCATACCCATGTTCAGACCAACGATGCAAAAATTCTGCCCAACGGTACGGCTTATCTGACCGATGCTGGCATGGTCGGTGCCGAATACAGCGTTCTCGGCAGAAGCGTGGAAGAAGTCATCAAAAAATTCCGCAGCGGCATGCCCCGCCGACTGCCGGTTGCCGAAGGTACTATCCGGCTGGATGGTTGTGTGATCGACTACGACTACAACACCGGCAGAGCCAACAGTATAAAAACTATTTCGCGTATGACCGAAATCGTCTGAAGATGCTGCAATATATCATAAAACGCATTTTATTGAGTATTTTTACCATGCTGGTGATCATGTTTGCCAGTTATGCCATGCTGCGTCTTGCCCCCGGTGATCCCACCCGCAGCAACTTTATGGACGGCAGTTCTGCCGGGGTTTCCAGCTCCGAAAAAAATGAACTGGCACGCAACGAAGCATTGAGAAAAAAACTTAAACTTGATAAATCGGTATTTCAGGGTTTCAGCGAATGGCTTACTGATATAATCAAACATGGCAATTTCGGAACTTCAGCCACCGTTGAACCCGGAAAAAGTGTGGTAAAAATGATCGCAGAACGGCTCCCGGTAACGATCAAACTCAATTTGCTTGCCATCAGTTTTGCCTACACTCTGGCGATCATTATCGGCGTTTATTCAGCCAAATATGCTGACAAAAGTTTTGACCGGTCTTCAACATTGCTGCTTTTTATACTTTACAGTATGCCGGTAATGTGGGTGGGGCTGCTTTTGCAGACAACATTCTGTTCCGGCGGCATATTGCCCGTATTTCCGCTGCGTGGAGTATTTACACCGCCGGTGGAAATGAGTACATTCAAAGCAATTTTTATGGAATTATATTATTATGCTCTGCCGGCACTCTGTCTGGCATACGGTTCGCTCGCCGGATTGGCACGCTATACAAGGTCGAATATGCTGGAAGTATTGAATTGCGACTTTATCCGCACCGCTTACGCCAAAGGTTTGTCCGGCACACAAGTATTGTGGAAACACGCATTCAGGAATACACTGATAACCTTGATAACGCTGTTTTCCGGTCTGCTGCCCTCGCTGGTAGCGGGAAGTATCATTGTAGAACACATATTCAACATACCCGGCATGGGAACATTGTCGCTTTTATCGCTTTCCAGCCGCGATTACCCATTGCAGATGGCACTTTTCACTTTTTCCGGCATACTGACTCTGCTGGGTATTTTCATAGCCGACTTGCTTTATACCGCCGCCGATCCGCGGATAAAGCTCAATTGAAAGTTTATTTTATCTTTTTGGGCGAACGGCCAAAATGCTGACGGCAAACTTTGGAAAAATGGCTTTTATCGTAAAAACCCCAGTTTTCAGCAGCTTCTTTCAAAGTTTTGTGTTCATGCTGGATCTGGTCAAACGCCTGATGCAATCTGTACATGCGGTCATATTGGGCAAACGGCACGCCAAATACCTGGCGGAAAAGATGGGCAAAACGGCTTTCGCTCAAACAGCATGCTTCGGCAGCTTCGGTTACACTTATCGGCCGGTTGCCCAATTTTTCCAGCGATGGCAAAAGCCTGTAATAACCGGCATCATGACCGGTGGGAAAATCCAGAACTGCTATGGCAACAAATATGCCCAGAGCGGCATGATAAAGTTTAAGTTCACGTTCAGGCGATTCTTTTTCCTGTAAAAGCTGAAGTATCGTCTCTATATAAAATTCCGGGATTTTTACATTACGCAATATCTCCTGACGCTGGTCTAACGGAATCCGGAACAGGCTGTGGAGTTTTTCAGCTCCATGAAGTAAAACACTGCTGATGGCATTGGGGTCGGCGGTTATCAAAAGCAGATTATTCCCATTTTCAGAACCGGCGGAACGGTGCAGTTCCCAGGGGGCTGTCAGATAAATTTCGTTTTCATTGATTTGTATAAATTTTCCATTGTGCAAAAAATAGGTATCTCCCTTAATCAGCAACCCGATATGAATAGATGAGTGTATATCCGCCGGTACATTTGCCATACCCGGATAGTGTGATGAATATTGAATTTTGATCGGTTGACTTGAAGTAAGTTTCCAGTTGAATTTTAATGTACTCATAGCAGAATTTTACAACTCCTCGACCATAATATACCACAAAAAAAATTTGTTGCAAATATTTTTATGTGATATATTAAATCGGAGAATAGAAAATCTGGTTAAAAGAGAGGTTTTAAATGAAGATTGTAATATTTGGCGATTCGATCGCTGAAGGCAGGACTCAAATAGAACCGCATGAAAGTTATTTTCTTCAACTTCAGCAGGAATTTCCCCAACACAGTTTTATCAATGCGGGAGTCGGCGGCAACTCCACGCGTGAAATGATGATGCGTTATGAGCATGATGTTATTGCACAACAGCCCAATTTAGTGATTTTTGAACCCGGCGGCAATAACCACGATCCGCGTAAAGGCCATGAACACCGGCAGGTCAATGATGCTGAATTTGTGCAATTATTGGAAAAATTCCGATCCGGATTACCGGAAAATTGCCGGGTGGTGATCGTAACTTTTCCTCCGATCATCAACGAACAACATCAGTTTTATCCGCTGGTACCGGGCGGTAAATTAAACGAAAAATTACAAACTCAACGCGAAATCATCCGCCATACTGCACCTGAAAACAAGTGGGTACTTATGGATTTTTATCAGCAGATGTATCCGCACCGGTACGATCTGATATTACCGGACGGCATCCATTTGAATCCATCCGGCCACCGGTTTTTTGCTGAAAAAATAATTGAAACACTGAAAAATAATTTTCCGGAAGAATTTAATAAATAAGGAACAAAAATGAAGAACAGAAATTTTTTAAAGTTTACATTGATTGAACTTTTAGTTGTGATTGCCATCATCGCCATACTTGCAGCAATGCTGCTGCCGGCACTTTCAGCGGCCCGTGACCGGGCTCATGCTGCCAGTTGTCTGAATAATCTCCGGCAGCTGGGCTTGTCGTTTATTCAGTACCGCAATGACTCCGATGGATATTGTTTTTCGGTTTATGTAGGAGGCGTAACAAATAATTATTGGCCGCTGTATCTGGAAGAAAATTACAATTTACCTACAGGCACCAACCAGTGTGCCGCTGCAAATCCGGTAGATTGGAATGTCAAAAGCAATTACCAGCTCGGCAGTTACGGTTACAATTACTATCACCTTGCCACCAGCACCTATTATGGCGGCGATAACAATACCCCGGCAAGGGAACAGAGTATTCAGGAGCCCAGCGGAACTATTGCTTTTGTTGAATCCGGCAGTTTGTCACACAAATTATCTTACGGCCGTTATGCTGTAAATTCTTATTATAAAGATTCAAACGGCGGTATCGGCGGCGGTGCCTGTGCACGACACGGAAAAACTATCATGATAAGTTGGTTTGATGGACACTCTTCCGGAATAAGTTGTGCAAAATGGGATAATCCATATCCGGAGCTGGGCAGTGTGGCATCGGCAAATCAGGTGGGTACCACTGCAAATTACTGGGATCGCAGTTCAAATCGTTAAAAAAATAAGCAGCAGGAGATTTTATTTATGAAAAAACGATTTATTTTTGCGTTATTGGCAGTCAGTTTGCTGCCGGTGGCGGCGGCGGATGTAAAAGACGGCAGTCAGGCTCTTTCCAAAGATTACATCGAACCTTCCGGCAGATTCGGCCTTTTGAAAACTGAAGGTGATACCTTGCAGATGGACTTCAAGAAGATCGAGTTTGCTCCGGGTAAAATTTTTGGCAATATCCAGGTCAGGAAACAGAATGTTCTGGCAGCACCGGCGGTTGCCGAAATTACAGTCAATGGAAAAAAAGCAGTTTTTAAAGAAAATAAATCAAATCTGAAAATGACCGGTAAAAACGCTGCTGAAGCTGTCAGCAGTGCGGTTTTCACCGGCGGCAAGATCACAGCAATCACCACAGTTAATTGGGATCATACGCTCAAAATAACTGTTACAGTAACGCCGGAAAAAGCATTGGATATCGATTCATTAAATTTGATTTTTCCGTTGAATCTTGATAAAGAAAAATTACTTTGCGGCAACAGCGAACCGGAATCAAAAATTATGGCCGGGCAGCAGGCCGCCAAATGCTGGGTGCGTAAAAATATTACTGACAGCAAGTCAATGGATCTATCCATGTGGCACAATCTCTGGCTGGGCAACACACATTACGGTCTGGCATGGAGTTTTGAAAATCTTGACTCCTGGCATACCGTTGCCGGACAGGAAATGAATTTCAACCCGGTAAATAACCAGTTGACCATACGTTTGATAAACCGCAAAACCAGAATTGAAAAACCTCTGGTATATACATTTTTCATGAATATCACCCCGTGGTCAAAAATGCCCCGCAACTGGCGTGAATGGCGGATAGGTACCCGCTACGATAATTTTAACAAATTATCTGCCGATAAACTTATTTACTGGTCATTCTGGCGTCCCGGTTCCAAAGAAACTCACAACAGTAACTGGGTGCATGATGAAGACCGGCTCAAGAAAATTGCCGCGATGGATGCGGCGGCGGGAAAAGCACGCATGTTTTATTTTATTCCGTCCCACTACACCTGGAGTACACTGACTGTCAAAGATAATGAGCAGTACATGCTCGTTGACAGCGAATTGAAAGCAATGACCGATAAAGCCTTGCTGACACCGGATTATTCGTTCCGCTTCAATCCGCCTGCCGGAGTTAAAGTTATAAATGATCTGGATACCTGGAAAAAAATTTTTGGCGGTAAGCGGCCGGTTACCAAGCGTGCCGGTGAACGGGTTTGCCGGTTGACTGATGAGCTTTTGCAAAGACAAATTGCAGTTACTTCTAAATTTGTTTACAACTACAATATACCCGGCATCTATTCAGACGGTGTATCGCCGAGAGCAGACTTTACGCCGGCAAACGGTGCCGTAAAAGATGACTTGGGTAAAATCCGTCCGGTTTATGCTGCTGAAAAATATATGGAAATGTTCCGGCGTATCCGGGCAATGGTCAAAGATAAAGATCCGGTAAACGGCATGATGGTGGCACATAACAGTTCCATAAGGTTCATACCGGCGTTGACATTGTTTGATTTTGTTATTTTCGGCGAAGATTTCTTTTACTGGTATCAGGACCCGGAAAAACGCTCTGCTTCAGAGGATGGTTCATATTATTACGCACACATCTGGGGCGATATTGACAACCTTAAAACTGAATTTCACCGGCAATACGGCGTGCCGCAGGTACTGCTGCCGGAAGTCCGCGGTGCCAACCGGAAAACATTCCCTGCATTGAAAAAGGGTACACGGACAATGCTCTGTTACTCCATTCAGTTTGATTTGCTTTACTGGCCGCTGCATTGCGATGCCAGAGAAGTAAATACCTTTGATACCATACGCAGATTATTCGGTATCGGCGACAGTGATACAGCAAAAACTGAATTTATACCATATTGGGAAAACAAGCGTTTTATTCCGAACATTCCGGAAGTTAAAGTAGGATATTATGAAAAAAATATTGCACACGATCCATATCTGCCGGTAGAAAGCAATCAGAATTTCCTGCTGATGGTTTCCAATCCGCAATTCAAAGCCAATAAGTTCACAATATCTGTTCCGGATGAATTTAAACACATCAAGATCACCGATTGTTACAGTAAAAAGATTTTACCGGTAACGGATGGTAAAATTTCACTCTCACTGGATCAGTTTGAATTCACAGTGCTGAAAGCAGTCGTTACAGAATAAACAAAAAAATCAGGGGTGCTGCAATTTTCTGAATTTTGCAACACCCTTTTTTTACAGATTTTAATAAACAGTGCATCGGCAGGATAGAATGTTGAAAAAACTGTAAAAACTGTTGTACGGTTTTTTGTTTTGATGATGTTTATTTCATCAATTCAGATGTTTCAGTAGGGATTTTGGGGAGTATATAATATAATTAATTTAAATAGTATTATATAAATATATTATTATTATACCCTGTTAATAATGTTAATAACCCGATTTTACGCTCAAAATCCGACCAAAAGCCTGTCAACAGTTCTGTGCAGAGTGTGATAATAAATTTGAACCCCATAATCGGTCAACAACCTTTGCACAACCTTATCACAAGTTTTTAACAGAGTTATCAACAATGGGTAATGTCCCAAATTTAGTGAAACTGATGCATTGAATTAAATCATACATATTCGTTATGAGTGTAAATATTCCACACAAATTATGATTTGTCAAAAACGCAAAAACTATTGTATGCCGCCGGTGGATACAGCGTGAGGCAAGGTCGTGTTTTGCAAGGCTTGAATTTGCCCGCGATGTGCCACCGTACTTTGATTTTTCACAAAATTCAGGACACCAACAATGTAGTTACAGGCATCTACCGTTATCTGTTGCCGATACGGATAGCTGTGTCAGGGATTGGTCGGTTTTGCTGACTTGTCTGTCATTATTTGCAGATTCTTTTTGCTTGGTTCATAGCCTGATGCCGCGGCCTGTTCAAAGTATTTTTTTGCTTGCTTATAATCCGGATCTGACTGCTTGAAGTAATACACTCCCAAACGGTGCATTGCCGGTGCAAAGTTATGTTTATCAACGGCTTGACGGTAATTAGCCAGAGCTTTTTTGCACTCGTTATGTCGCATGAGCCAGTCGCCGTAATTCACCAGACCTTCGGGATCATTCAACATGGCGGCATGGCAGTAAAATTCTCCGGCCTGGGCATCGAATATGGGGGTATCGGGATTTTTTTCGGCAGATTTTTCGCGGATAAAACCCAATGCGGTAAAGGCTTGTGCATATCCTTGTCCGGCGGCCTGATATAAAAACTTTTCGGCTTGTTTGAAATCCGGTTTGCTGTCATTTCCGGTAATCAGCAATATACCCAATGCGGTTTGAGCCCCGGCGTTGCCCTGTCCGGCAGCTTTCCGGTAAAATTCTTTGGCTAAAAGTGTACTCTTTTTGACTCCGTTGCCCTGTTCGTACAATTTACCCAGTTCAAATTGTGCTTCTGCGTGTCCGCCGAGGGCGGCGGTATGAAAGTAGAGTGCCGCTTGAGCGTAATCAGCTTCCGGCGGCAATAATGATAATCTGCCCAGCTCATACGCCGCCGGGATCGACCCGTGCAGTGATGCCCTTATCAGATTCACATAGATCATTTCCTGCGGATTATCTGCTTTCAGTCTGCCGCTCTGGTAAAGCCGTGCCAAACTGTAACAACTTTCGGCATGGCCCCGTTTGGCGGCGGCTTCAAACGCCACGGCGGCTTGTTCGTAATTGCCGCCGGCGGCAGCGGCAAGAGCTTTATTATAAAGCTGTTCGCCTTCATCGCCCCGCACCAGCAAAAACAATATCGCGGCAACCGGTACGAGTATTACCGGGGTCAATATAAAGTATAAAGCAAGAAAATTGGGTTTGCCGTTACTCATGGTATATAATCTTTCAGATCAGCAAATTTATCAATAAAGAAATCAGCTTTTTCATCTTGCATAACGCCGTAACCGTAATTGCAGAAAATACTCTTGCATCCGGCGTTGCGGGCAGCCCCCAGATCGGTGTAATTATCGCCGACCATCACACAATCGTTTATGGTGCAGTTCATGCGTTTGGCTGATTCCCACAGCAGATCGGGTTGCGGTTTGAGCGGAAAACCTTCGCCGTTGCCGAAAACGACATCAAAGTATTTATCCAGATCAAACTTTTTTAATATTTCCACTGCTGCATCGGTGTATTTATTGGTAACGACCGCTGTTTTACAGCCTTTTTCCCGCATAAATATCAAAGTATCCCGCACGCCGTCGTAAGGTTTGGTCAGCACCACGGTATGCTCAAGGTAATAATTACGCATGGTATCCAGAGCAGAAACTATATCTTCCCCGGAAGGATTTACATTCATTTCTGCAAATGACTGTTCTATCACATCACGCATACCGTTGCCGATCATTTTTTCCATTTTTTTTCTGGAAACTTCCGGAAAATCGAGCTTACGCCGCATGTAGTTGAAAGCAGTAGTCAAATCATCAACGGTATCCAGCAAAGTTCCGTCGAGGTCAAAAATAAAGTTTTTGAATTTTTCGTTCATAAAGTATTATTCTCCGTGGTTGAGTGCGGCAAATCTGATTGCGGTGATTTCCGGCAGACGGGCAAACGCATCGAATCCCACACCGTCGCCCCTGCCGTGGTCGGCGAGGTAGTGGTAATAGCCCAGACCGCCGATCATGGCGGCGTTGTCGGTACAATACGCCGGACTTGCCAGCTGAAGATTGACATTTTCCGGACAATCAGCCGCCAGCCGTTCCCGCAACGAAGCATTGCACGCTACACCCCCGGCGGCGATCAGAGTTTTTGCCCCGAAATCCTTTACTGCTTTTATTGCTTTACGGGCAAGCACATCGACCACAGCTTCCTGAAAAGATGCCGCCAGATCGCTCAAAAGCTGCGGTTCAATATCTTCATCGTTACGCAAATTGAGTTTTTCCAGCGTGTAAAGCAAGGAAGTCTTTATGCCGCTGAAACTGAAATTATAGCGGTTTTCTTCGCTCAACGCTTTGCCTGCGGCTCCGGTAAGCGGGCGTGGGAAATCGAAGCGTTTTTTATCGCCGTTGACCGCAGTTTTCTGCATGATCGGGCCGCCGGGATAACCGAGCTTGAGCAATTTTGCCGCTTTGTCCAACGCTTCCCCGGCGGCATCGTCGATGGTATAACCCAAATGCCGGGCGTGGCCGTCGGCGTGGAGCAGCAGTAAGCTGGTGTGGCCGCCGGAAACTACCAGAGCCAGCATGGGGTAAGAGCTTTCTTTTTCCAGCAACGCATGAGCTTCACTGCCGAGAAATGCTCCGTAAATATGTCCGGCAAAGTGGTTTACCCCATAAAGCGGTTTGCGGTGTTTGAGTGCCAGACCTTTGGCAAAGTTCACGCCTACCAGCAATGCCGGGATCAGGCCGGGACCTTGAGTTACGGCAATGCCGTCAATATCTTCGAGCCTGACATTGGCTGTATTCAACGCTTCGTCCAGCACCCGCGGGAACGCACTCAAGTGTTCGCGGGCGGCAAGTTCCGGAACCACGCCGCCGTGGGCGGCATGGCGGGCGATCTGCGAGGCAACGGCACTGGAAAGCACTTCCACGCCGTCGCGGACAACGGCACAGGCACTTTCGTCACAACTGCTTTCTATACCCAGAATAAGTGTCATATATTTAAAACCTCTGTAAAATTTTCACTTTCACTTTGTCATGCTCACAATATAACCTGTATTGAAAGAAAAACAACATTTTATATGCTTTTACAGCTTGATTTTTTCAATAATATGCTGTAACTTTTATCCTGACAAAAAAAATCCGCTGAAAATGGAGAAAACACAAGTTGGGTATAACAAAGTTCAACAATCGTTTACAGTTGCTGTTCTGGGCATGTTTTTCGCTGTTGCTTGGATTGGGTTTTATCTTCCGGGGCTTTGCAGTATTTGGTTATCTGATTGCGATTCTACCCTGGTTTTTGAGTATTGCCGGGGCGGTTTGGGCGATAAGTGCCATTCCCCGCAAATCCGGTAAAAAGAAATATTTACCCATGCTTGCCGGAGCTTTGATATTTTGTTGCGGTCTGATACTTTTTTACCGGGTGCAGTGGCGTGATGTGGTATTGTGGTATATTTTTGCGGGATATTTGTTTCTTTCAGCATATTTAAATATGCGTCCGGCGTGGCGGCCGGGATTGGAAAAACACGCTTTTGCTCGCTATGCCGGTGGTCTGACAGTGTGCGTTTTTGCTGTGCTGCTGCTGTTCATGCCGCGTTCTGGCTTATCCGATGCCTTGCAGCTCCTGGGTATATTCACTGCCGCGTGGGGCATCTACCAGCTCGCACTGCCTCCCTGCCGGGAGTGAATGGGAAAATAATTTGACAAAATTCTTAACACATGATATATTAACCGGTGCAGAACCGCAAGAACTGGCCCGGTATATAAAGATGTAAATAACCTGAAAGTGCCAAGAGGTATATATGAAAGATAAGTTTTCCAAGCAACAGTTTTCAGAGTTGTTAAAAAAATTTGTTCAATCATTGAGTTCCTATGTTTCAACACCGGACGGTCAGTGGACAATAAAAGGTTTTATTGATATTTATAGAAATATTTATACGATTTCCACTGATACAAAGATTGTATCAAAAGTCTTAGAGTTACATATATTGCCGCAATTAGTACAGTTTGCAAACAGTAACGGTTTTAAGATAGAGTTAGCATCGCAGCAAAATTATTATCCTGACTTGACATTTGTGTATAAAAAAAATCCTCAAATTATTTTTGCGGTTGATTTAAAAACTTCATATCGTCGGGTTGCTGATCCTCAAATGTGCAACGGGTTTACGCTTGGCTCACACGGAGAATATTTTTGTGATCGCTCCAGTACAAAATATATTCAATATCCTTACGCAAAATATTCCGGGCATTTTTGTTTAGGAATAATTTATGATAGAATTGAAAACAATAATCCTCAAATTGAAACAGTAAGTGGGACTCTTGATAAATTAGAACAGATAACTTCTGTAATTAAAAATTTTCAGTTCTTTGCAGAGGAAAAATGGAAGATTGCAAGTGACAAAAGCGGCAGTGGTAATACTGCAAATATTGGCAGTATAAAAAAAATTGATGACATCATAGCCGGTCGGGGAGTTTTTGTGCCTTACGGAGAAGAAATTTTTGATGACTACTGGATGAATTTCGGGAAAATATCAGTAACGGACAAAAATGGAAAAACCAAAAAACTGACTTCTCTTAAAGAATATCTTCGTTATAGAGGGATTGAAAAAAAATGAGCGTGATTGTCCCGCCTATAAAATGCCAGGGTATCAAAACAAAGTTGGTTCCAAAAATTCAACTTTTATCTCAAAATAAAAGTTATAAAAGGTGGGTTGAACCTTTTATGGGGTCTGGTGTGGTTGCATTTAATATTTTACCAGAAAATGCTCTGCTGTGTGATAATAACCCGCATCTTATAGCTTTTTATTCAGCTTTAAAATCAGGAGATATTACGGAAATTTCTGTCAGAGAACACCTGATACAAGAGGGAAGTCTGTTGAAAAAAGAAGGGGAATCTTATTATTATCTGGTAAGAGAACGGTTTAACAGGACTCATTCGCCTTTGGATTTTTTGTTTCTCAATCGTTCATGCTTTAATGGTGTGATGCGTTTTAATAGTAAAGGAAATTTTAATGTTCCTTTTTGTCGCAAACCGGAGCGTTTTGTTCAAGCATATATAACAAAAATAGTCAATCAAGTTATGGCTGTCCGCCAGATTCTTGCAATAAAAAAGTTTGATTTTATTTGTCAGGATTTTGAAAAAACCTTTTCTATGCTGACTCCCGATGACTTTTTATATTGCGACCCGCCATACATAGATAGACATACGGATTATTTTAATCAATGGACTGAACAAAATGAGTTGAAGTTGCTTGAGTTATTGACCAAAATACAGTCTGACTTTATTCTTTCTACCTGGAAAGGTAACGAGTTCCGGGAAAATAAATATATAGAACAATATTCAAAACATTTTTGTTTGCACACGCAAAAACACTATTACCATATCGGTGGAACTGTTGATAACAGACATCCGGTCGAAGAAGCATTATTTTTGAATTATTCCGTCATATCGGATAACAGTACACGATATATGGAACAGCAATTATTGAGATTTTAACAGCCGATAGCAGACATAAGTTTACTTGATATTTGCTATATAATGCATGATTTTACCGGAAAATGGTTTACCGGTAATAGTTTGGATGTCTGCCGATGAGACAAAAATATTAGAACTGCAACAAAGGTTTTATCTGCTGATGACCGTCATGGTTTCCGGAAAGACTATCAACTGCATGAGGGTGCTTACTATGTAAATGGCTATTGCCAGTTTGATTGGCTTTTTACGGGCATCCGGGGGGGCAAGCACCGCCAGAGCCGTAAAGGTCAGCACCGCAAATACATGCAGAGCAAACTGCCCGATAAGTACATAAAAAAGATAATTTTTTATCAGGTTTGCCGACAGATATTTGCAAATCCCCAGCAGAATCATTACCGTGAATGAGGCGGTGGCAAAAAATGCTCCTCTGGCCAGATCGTTGAGCAGTTTCAAATCTTTTCCGGTGCAAAGTGAGCGTTTTTCCGCCGGAGTAAAGTGAAAAATCAGAGCCACCACCGGCAGCAGTATTGTGCTTGCCAGCCACGCCTTACTGCTCTTGAACATCAAAGCCCAGGTCAGAAAAAACCATACGCCTTCCAGCAAAAGCGTTATCAGAAGCATATAGCGGGCGAAGGGTGCATTTTTATAAAACATTTTCCTGTTCCTTGATTTTTGATATTGTTTTCAGTCGGTTATTTTTTATATCCGCAAACTGCGGGTTTTTTCGGTTCAATCACGGGTGATTTTCTGCACTTTGGCATCCTTGAAAAATCTGTCATCCGGCACGCTTGTATAGGTAAAAAACAGCTGACCGGATGGTGCAATAGTTTCAAAAAACATCTCCCGGTGCTTTTTATCGAGTTCGCCGGTAACATCATCTACCAATGCCACTAATTTTTCTGCTCCGTGATTCTGCATAAGCATCCTTGCCGCCGCCAGTTTGCTG
Source organism: Lentisphaerota bacterium (assembly GCA_015061885.1). Lineage (GTDB taxonomy): Bacteria > Verrucomicrobiota > Lentisphaeria > Victivallales > Victivallaceae > SIG78. The sequence continues at coordinate 80,156 of SUVS01000002.1, read as the reverse complement.
TTCAATGCCGCCATGCGGTTCTGCCCGTTGCTGGCAAAGCCCCGCATGATCCTGCCGGCAAGACAGAACCGGTAATCATCCAGATGACAACCGGTCAGCGTGGTGCGTTTTTCCATTTCGCGGCCGCGGTTGCGGGCAAACAAAGCCAGATAACTTTCGGCACCGGCACTGCACTGCGGGTGATACTCTATGGAGATTTGTTCTGCTTTCGACGGAGCCAACGCCGAAAGCATACGGTTGAATTCCATTATGAATTTCTGCCGCCGTTCCGTCAGTTCCGCCGCCGCAAATGCCATCAATCCTTCGTATGCCTCCAGCTTGGCCAAATCAATTTTACGGGGATTTTTCAGCAGCATATTACGCAGTTTCAACGCGGCGATGTAATCGTGCAATATATTTACATAACTGTCAGAGATCTGACTGGCTGTCATATCAAAAAAGCGGCGTCTTACGCCCGGTGTGCCGCTTACTATTTCCATATCTTCCGGAGCAAATACCACCGGGAAAAAGTGCCGGATAAAATCTCTGCCGGAGCGTTCACGGCTGCCGTTGACCAGCAGTAAGCGTTCACCGGCTGCGGTCATGCCGGTTTCCAGAACAGTTTTGCTTTTGCTTTCCTGCCACACGCCGCGCAGATGAAATTCCTGCGTATCATTGCGTATGAGTTCGCTGATTTTTGCGGTGCGGAAACTGCGTAATATCCCCAGAAAACCCAACGCCTCCAGCAAGTTGCTCTTGCCGCTGCCGTTGCAGCCCACCAGCAGGTTTTTCTCTTCAAAAAACCAGTGCGTCCGTTCAAATGAACGCCAATTCAAAGCTCTGAATTCGCCGATCATATTTACGGACGCACTTATTTATATGCTCAATGCGGCAATATCAATGACGCATGGGCATGATTACATAGACAAAACCGTCGCCGCCGTCAATGGCGACCGGGCTGAAACCGTCATTCATCTTGAAGGTCATGATCTCGCAGTCGGCAAAACGCAGCGGATCAGCCAGAAATGCCGGATTGAACGATGCGGTCAACGGATCGCCGGAAAATTCCACCGGCAGTTCGGCAGAACCTTCGCCGATTTCGTTGCTTGCCGCCCGCAGTTCCAACTTGCCTTCGGTAAAGTTCAGCACCACACATCCGGTGCTGTCTGCCAAAACCTGCTGAACCAGCTCGATCTTGCCGAGCAGTGCCGAAGTTGCGATCGGGATCTGCTGTTTGAAATCAGCGGGAATGACCTGACGGTAATTGGGGTAATTGCCTTCAATAAGTTTGGTCAGCAGTACAGTATCCGCCGTGGAGAATCGGGCGGATTTTTCGCCGATTTCCAGCGTTACATCTTCCTGCGGATTCGCCTGACGCTTGATTTCCTGTGCCGCCATAAGCGGTATGATGCAGTCGCCGTTGCTGCCGGAAACATTTTCCACATTGCGTTCGGTCATGGCCAGACGCTTGCTGTCGGTCGCCACCATGGTGACAAGATTGTCGTGCATACTGAACAGCATACCATGCAGAACTTTACGGCTGTCGTTGAGCGTGATGGCGTAGATGATCTGCCCCAGCATACGCTTGAGGTCAGCACCTTTGAAAGTGATCGTGCGGATAACATTCAATTCGCCGGCACCGGGGAAATCTTCGGGGGCGATGCCCAGAAGTTTGAAGCAGCTCGTACCGCAGGTAACTTCCGCATGATGACGCTCGTCACTGCTGATCGTTACCATTGCATCTTCAAAATTGTTGACCAACGCCAGCAGACGCTTGGCGGGAATAGTCGTTGCACCGGCAATTTCCACTTCGGCATCAAGCCGTGTCATGATGCGGATTTCCAGATCGGTGGTGGTCAGGCTTACAACATTATCGGCGGCTTCCACCAATACATTACCCAATATCGGCAAAGTGTTGCGGCTGCCGATAGTGCTGTTCACCCGCTGGAGGGCCTTGAGGAGTTTTTCTCTGCTTACAGTAAATTTCATCTTTTTGCCTCTTTCTATAAATTGAACCCCGTGTAAATTTACGCCAGATATTCGACCGCGTTGCGGAAGATCGCCACCCCGTCGCCTTCTTTGGGCAGATCGCCTTTAAGCTGATCGGCAGTCCAGGTGGGCGAGTTGTAGGGCGAAAGGAATGCTTCCGGGTGCGGCATCAAGCCGAAAACTCTGCCGGTTTCGTCGCAGATACCGGCAATGCTGTTGAGTGAACCGTTGGGATTGGCAGGGAATTCTGTTGCCAGACTGCCGTCGGCATTGGCATAGCGGAACGCCACCAGATTTTTCGCTTCGATCTGCTTGAGCGTGGCATCATCGGCAACGAATTTGCCTTCGCCGTGACGCAGCGGCAGGCGGATGAGGTCGATGCCTTTGGTGAAAACGCACGGACTTGCCGGATTGGCACGCAATACGCACCAGTCATCGCGGAAAACCCCGGAATCGTTGTGTGCCAGAGCTGCCTGCTGAACAAAGTAATTGCCGTTGAGTGCCGGCACGATCCCCAGGCGGGAAATGGTCTGGAACCCGTTGCAGATACCGATGATAAGTTTGCCGTCGGCAATAAATTCTTTGAGTTCATCATGCAGACGGAAATGCACCCGGTTGGCAAAAACCGTTCCGGCACCGAGATGGTCGCCGAAAGAAAATCCGCCGATAAACGCCAATATCTGAAACTCCTTGAGTGAACGCTTGCCGGCAATAAGATCATTGAGATGCACCATGCTGACTTCTGCACCGACATATTCAAATGCCGCCGTGGTCTCTTTTTCGCAATTCAAACCGAAACCGGTGATGACCAGAGCTTTGACTTTACTCATAACTGATTTATCCCTTATATTTAACTTTGTATTTCAATACAACAACAATAATATTATTGTATAATATAGGTGCAAAATTAAGATTGTCAAGTCTGCGGAAAATCAAAAATCACTCAAATTTGTATTTAAACCGCATCACCGGCTTGCCACGCCGGTTTGTCCGCCCTGGTGCGGGTGGAAGCATTTGCAGGAGGAGGACAATGTATGCGGCAAATTGCATAAAGTTCCGCACTGTTGCAAGCTCACACGCCGCGTTTTTCCGGGTTCCAGATGAACTTGTGCATTTGCAGCTGCATACGGCTGTTGCGGATATTTCTTTTCAGCAGCCATTCAACGATCTGTGCCGGTTCGATCATACCGAAAACCGCACTGAATATCAGCGGCACATTCTTATCTTCCAGCTCCCAGCGTTTTATCCAGCTGTACGCGTATTCCAGATCATCCAGACTTCCGGCAACAAATTTAAGTTCATCGCCGGGACGGAGAAAACGGTAATTGACAATATCATTGGCTTCGTGCATTTCGCTGGAGGGGAGCTTTACATCTATGATTTTTTTCAGCTCTGCCGGAAAGAGATCAAGCCTTACCGAGCCGTTGGTTTCCATAAGCACTTCAAAGCCTTCATCAAGCAATGCCTGTGCCAGAGCGGGAGTGTTTTTCTGCAACGCCGGTTCACCGCCGGTAATTTCTACAAGTTTTATATTGCTTGCTTTAACTTCGGCAACCAGTTCAGCAATGGAACGGTCTTTGCCGGAGTTTTCGGCTTGAGCATAACATGTATCGCAATAACTGCACGCCAGATTGCAACCGGCAAGACGGATGAAAAAGCAGAGTCTGCCCGCGTGGGTTGACTCGCCCTGAATACTGGCAAAAGTTTCTGCCACATTCAAAAAAAGATTTTCCTGCGGCATAAAACTCACTCAAAATAGCTTGCCCGGCTGCCGGGGGATTCTTCCACGCTGACCTTATTTACTTTGATCCGGTCATCGTTGAGCCGTTTACCCAGTTCGCAATAGATGATGCGGGCAATATTTTCGCTGGTGGGGTTACATTCGGCAAACTCCGGAAGATCATTGAGGTAAACATGGTCGAAACGGTCGATCACTTCGTTGAGTTCTTTTTTCAATATCTTGAAGTCCAGAGCAATGCCGATCTCATCGAGTTTACCGGCTTGCAGATATACTGTTACCTGCCAGTTGTGCCCGTGAAGTTTGCGGCAGTCACCGGGGTATCCGGTCAGGCTGTGGGCTCCGGAAAACTGTTTGGTTATTTCCAATTCATACATGATCTTAAAAACCCTCTGTTACGGTCAGGCAAGTTTAAAGAGTTCGGCTTCGCGGATAATATCGCTGTGCGAGACTTTCAATGCTTCCAGAGCCTTGTCCGGATCGGCAAAACGGAAGACCATCACCGCCTTGTCGTGTACTTCGGTGGTAAAGGCATACATGTATTCGACCTGACAATCCTTCAAGGTATCCAGCAGTTGAGCCAGACCGCCGGGGCAGTTGGCTACCGGAATCGCCAATACTTCGGTGGTTTTGACCACAAAACCGGCGGCTTCCAGAACCTGCTTTGCCTTTTCGTGTTCTTTGACCAGCAAACGCAGAATACCGAAAGCCTTGGTATCGGCAAGCGAAAGCGTACTGATATTGATATTATTTTCTTCAAGAGTACGGCAGACATCGTTCAAAGCACCGGGACGGTTTTCCACAAAAAGCGATAACTGGATGATTTTCATGATTGTAGATCCTTCTGTTTATACGGTCATAATGCTGATATTCAGCAATATTGTTTACATTTCTTATTTGCATTGCTGAAATATAACCCGGTATTTGATGGTTTGCAAGTATCATAAACAGCTCTTTAACTATTTTTTTACGCTTTTAATGGTGATTACGGGTTGAATTGTGAACTTAAGCGTGTATATTCAAGAATGTTGCAGTAAAAAAACACACAGGAGTACAGAATTATGAGCCGTTTATCTGAATTGAGAGTTTTGCTTTTTGCTTTTGCCGCCGCCGGTTTTCTGTGCGGGTGTTCCGCTGAAGAACTGGAGCGTTTGCTGGGGCTGGATAAACCCAAAGAGGCTGTGTTTATGCTTTCATTCCACCGGGAGGTAGCTTACCCCCGCGGTAATTTGCAGGGCGAGATGCCTTTGCGTATGCCCAACGGTGTGACCCGGGTACTGGAACGGTATCCGATGATGTCGTCGCACTTTATTATTGATGCCGCCGCCAAACCGGTACCGGGCAAAGAAGGGTTCTACCGTATTTTCCTCAAGCCTGACTTGAAGGGCAGAATGATGTGGATGCAGCTCACCGCTTTGAGCCGCAATGAACCGGTGGCGATCATGCTCGACGGATTGTATTTCGGCGAATTACGCCCCCGCGAAGTATCCACCGGCGAAGAAACATGGGTGGAACTGCCGCTGGATGTGGATGCGGCAAGGGCTCAACAGATCGTAAAGTATGCCAACGACAACTACCGTTTTTTCAACAACAACAAGCGGGAAGATGCTCATAAACTCTTCCCGGAAGATAATTTCTGATACAGAGTACCAACTCATTTTCAAAAGTCTATGCAGAGTATTCATTCAGTTGTTCTGGCGGCAGGATTGAGCCGCCGCATGAACTCCCGGCACACCAACAAGGTTTGTCTGGAGCTTCTGGGCAAGCCGGTGATCGTCCGGGTGCTGGAAGCGTTGGAAAACGCTCATATACATTCGCATACAGTCGTGACCGGAGCATCGGCTGAACAGGTAATGAAAGCTCTGGCGGGGCGTTTCGGCAAAGTCAATTACGCCTATCAGGCCAGTTTGCTGGGCCCGGCGGATGCGTTGAATTGTGCGGTAAATTCATTGCCGTCAAACATAGCAGATGATACGCTCATTTTGACAGTTCCCGGCCACCGGATCGTGGCGGCGGAAGTCATAGAGCAATTACTGGAATTTTACCATACGCACCCGGTCAAACTTGCCGGATTGCAGCTGATCGACGAAACTCGCAATATCCGGCAGCTTTTATCTATTTTTCTCGGCAGACTCGGCGATATACGCCGGGGTTTGCAGGAACTTTATTTGCAGGAGGATTTTTCGCCGGATAACGAAGTCCAGCTGGGTAAACTTGCTGAAATCATGAATCCACCCGGCGGGGAATGTATTCTGAAAATAAATGATTTTTCGCAGGTGATCGGATTCAACAACCCCGAAGAATTTTTGCAAGCCGCTGAACTTTTGAGGCAGCAACAGGGGCTTGCCGGAGAAAAACCCGACCCCGCAGAATATCACACCATTCAGGATTGGCTGACCGCTGTTGACGGCAGAACCCACAGCGTTTTATTAAAACGGATAAATGAGCTTTACGGCAATGATCCGCAAGTTATGCAACGCCAGAAAGAGCGTTTGCACGAACTCCTGGAGTGTGCCGCCTGCCGCTGGGGAGAGAACGCGTCGGTTTCAGTGATCCGCTCGCCCGGCAGAGTCAACATCATGGGGCGGCATGTGGATCATCAGGGCGGCAACTGCAACCTCATGACCATCGGTTGCGAAACGCTTATGGCGGTAAAGGTGCGGAACGATGACCGGGTAACGCTGTTCAATCTCAATGCAGAATTTGCTCCGGCAGAATTTTCCATCGGCGAACTGGTGCGGGATCTGCCGTGGGATGACTGGCAGACCTTGGTCGGCAGTAAGAAACTTGCCCGTTTGCTCAAGCAATACGGTGTGAACTGGGCGGATTACATAAAAGCAGTATTCCTGCGGTTCCAGAAACACTTTGACCATAAAAAACTTCACGGCATGGATATGATCGTTTCCGGCAATGTGCCGATGGCGGCGGGGTTGAGTTCATCTTCCACGCTGGTAGTGGGTACTGCCGAAGCCGTGGTGGGGGCAAACCGGCTGGATCTGGAGCCGGATAAACTGGTAACGCTTTGCGGCGAAGGCGAATGGTTCGTCGGAACCCGCGGCGGAGCGGCAGACCATGCGGCGGTAAAACTGGGCGAATGTAACAAAGTAGTAAAGGTGGGATTTTTTGATTTTGCCATCGAAAAGATGGTCAACTTTCCGCCGGATCATTCATTGATAGTATGCGACAGCAAAATACAGGCCCGCAAAAGCGGCAACGCCAAAGACCAGTTCAACCACCGGGTAAGCTGTTACCGCATAGGTTTGCTGCTGCTGAAAAAATTCTTTCCGCAATACGCTCAAACCCTGCACCATTTGCGGGATTTCAGCTGTGCCAAACTCAATATACCGCTGGATTGGCTCTACAAACTCCTGCTCCGTCTGCCGGAATACGCCACCCGCAGTGAGTTGGAAAAAATGCTCCCGGCAGTCGATTTACAGCAGTTCTGGCAAAACCACAACCCGCCCGCCGACGGCCTTTACCCCATCCGCGGGGTGGTTCTGTACGGCTTGGCAGAGTGCGAACGCTCCGCACGGTTTGTGGAGTGTCTGGCAAACAACATTGCCGAAGCAGGAGAAATGATGAATATATCGCATAACGGCGACCGGGTAAAATGTTTTGACGGCAACGGCAATATGCTCGGTGATTATTTTTATGATACATCCGACGCGGCATTGCTGAAACTTGCCAATGACATCCAATCCGGCGATGCGGCAAAAGCCGAAGCCGCCCGGTTGTGGCGGCAGCCGGGCAGTTACCGGTGCAGTCTGCCGGAAATAGATTTGATGGCAGATCTGGCAAACAGTGTTCCCGGCGTAGTCGGTTCACAGCTTGCCGGAGCAGGTCTGGGCGGATGTATGATGGTGCTGATACGCAGTAACGCAGTCAATGAACTGACCCGGGTACTGGAAGAAAAATATTACGCTCCACGCAACTTGAAAGCCGATCTCCTGCACTGCCGTCCGATAGCCGGAGCATGTGCCATAAAGTTTTGAGCCGAAAAAGGATTTTCAGCAACCGGAAAACAGCACGGAATCTTTATGCGGAGAGTTCTGAAACTCTCACATTATTCATCGCCGAGGTATTTACCGGGCAGACAGTAATTCACCAGATAATCGTGTACTGCATCACGCAGTGTCATAACTTCTTCAGTATAACCTGTTGAACGCATCTTTTCCATTTCGGCACAGGTGTAATATTGATATTTGCCTTTGAGGTGTTCGGGCATATCAATATATTCAACATTTTTCGGGGTGTTGAGTGCTTCAAAGGCGTATGTTACCATGGAGTTCCAGGTTTCGGCTCTGCCGCTGCCGATGTTGAACAATCCGCACGCATCGGGCCGCACACATGCCAGATGCCACAGCATCTTTACTGCATCTTTTACATACAGGAAATCCCGCTTCTGTTCGCCGTCGGCATATTCGGGCCTGTAACTCTTGAACAGCTGCATTTTGCCGTCGGCTGTGATTTGTTCAAACGCCCGCAATACCACGCTCCGCATACCGGCTTTGTGGTATTCGTTGGGGCCATATACATTGGAAAATTTACATCCGGCAAGACAGTCGAGCCAGCCGCGTCTTTTGGCGTATAAGTCAAACATCTGTTTGCTGTAACCATACATATTCAGCGGCCGCAATGCTTCGATACTGCTTTCGTCATCACGATAACCCAAAGAGCCGTCGCCGTAAGTAGCACAACTGGAGGCGTAAATCATGCGGATGTTGTTCCAAACGGCAAATTCCGCGAGCTTGCAGGTGTATTGGAAGTTGTTGTTTACCAGATAAGTAGCATCGCTTTCGGTCGTTGAAGAACATGCTCCGAGGTGCATTATACCCTCAATATTGCAGTTATTGAAATCTCCGGCTTCCAGCTTGGCAAGAAACTGATCTTTTTCCAGATAATCATTGTAACGCAACGCCCGGAGATTTTTCCATTTTTCAGAACTGCCGAGGTGGTCAACGATCAATATATCGTCTATGCCTTCTTTATTCCACTGCCAGACAACTGCACTGCCGATCAGACCGGCTCCGCCTGTTACGATCCACATAGATTTTTCTCCTGAAAAAATTATTCTTCAACATCAGTAAGTTTTGATACCGTATCACGGCTGATGCGGTTGAGCGGGTGTTCCCAGCCCACGAGCGTGGCATAGACGGCAAAGGAGAGTTCCTTTTCCGCCTTGCCGTCATCTTCACGGTAACGCTCAAGCTCCACCAATGCACTCAAACGCACACAATGAAACAGTCTTGATACAGCAATCGCATGACGGGTAAATGCCCCTTCTTCGATGTCATACTCCAATTTGTACGAGGCAAAAGTTTTGCGGTCGGGGGTTATCGGTGCCGTTACGCCGAATGTAAATGCCTGCACCCGGCTGCTGGAGTAATAACTGTCAAAAGCACTGGTGTAGAGTTCAGTAAGCGTACTGCCCATGGAATACGTCGGCCGGGCGGTGTAGGCATCGCGGTAATCGTAGGTCAAGATAAAGGTTATATCTTCAATGGGTTTGTACTCTATACCAAAGTAGAGCCGGTTGAAGAAACTGCCCGACATACCCGGTCTGCCGGCTTTTCTGCCGCCGCGTTCCGCTTGAATCCTGTGTTCCTGATTATTGCCGGCATCAATAGCCATAAACCCGTGGAACGAAAGTTCCTTGACCGGATTGAAGCTCAATTTGGTGCAGAAATCACCGATATGGTTGTAGTCATCGTCGCTGTCAAAGTGAATATCCCAGTAGTTTTCCATCGAAAACCATTCATAAACCTGTGCATCATGGAAACCGCCCCGGCGGGTCTGCAAACGGTTACGCAAACCCAGCCGCAGAAAGTTCATGCCCTCCAGCCGGTCAACTTCATCAAAGAAGAGCAGTTTGTTGCGGTTCACCGTAGGATCGGTTATGAAAGTGTAATTTATATACGGTTCGCAAATATGACGCAACCCATCCAGTCCGAAGAAATCACTGCGGATATTCTGCCATGTGTTGTAAATTTTGGTGTTGGCTTCCACCCCCAATTCGGCGGCGACCCGGAACTTGCCGTGGCCGTGATCGTCGTAATTGCGGATCTTCAAACCGTAATCTTCAAACTCATCGGCCGCCGCCTGCATCATGAATATATCGTTCTGACTGACTTTGCGGCGGGAGGTATTGGAATAACCGGTCATGCGGATACCAGCCCGGGGCACGATGTTGATATAATCGGTGCGGATCGGGTAGTAGAGGAAGTTGACCGTATCGAATCTGCCGGTTTCGTAATTTTTGAGTCTGCCGTAGGGATTTTTCCACGGACGGTCAAATCTTGCCCAGTTCATCTTCAATATATCGGCAGTGTGCGACCCCTGATAGTAGAGATTGCTGCCGGGCAATATTTCCTGCCGCTGGACATCCAGACGGACTTCCGGCATTTTCTGCACGGTAGTGTAAAAATCATTGACCTGAAAACGCGTGTAAAGCGATGCTGAAAAACGGTCGTGCTGATACTCCAAAGCCGCATAAGTTGCCGGTTCGGTCACTGCATCTGCCCGTTCAGGAAAGAAATCATCGAGCATGTAAGGATCGCTCATCCACTCCAACTGCCCGCGGAAATCCAGCCGCGGCGTTATGTGGGTGCGGTGCGTTATTTGCAAATCAAACCGCTGATGCGGTATTTCAAACCGGGCCTTTCCCCACGGATTTTTTGGGTCGCCGCCGCTGCTTTCGTAAGGTTCCTGATCGTATATACCGTAGGCGTTTATCGCTGTCCGGGAGTTTTCGGTGGTTATGGAGTTACGCACCCCGTAACCGATACCGCGTTTGCTGTAAAAATCCAACTCCAGCGATGTGGAGGTATTGGGATAATCCAGCCACTGAAATTTCTTGGTCAGCAACACATAGTATCCCCAGTCGCCGCTGCGGCCGAGCTGGGTACTGAACAAGCCGGGACTTTCATCTTTGGGCGTATAGATCATCGGCAGCCAGAAAACCGGCACTCCGTAAATCCGCAATGTGCTGTTGTAACCCCACAAACTGTAATGAGTATATTCTTTTTCGGTATTGGCAAAGCCGAAACCTTCAGTTTCGTGCGGATAGATATTCGCCGTACTCATGCCAATACTGAAATGGCTCTGATCTTCAAAGAGATACTCACAGCTTGATACCTCCACATCTTCCAGCTTCAGCTCGCCGCCGGGTTGACGCACTCCGCGTCTGGCTTTGCAGACAAAATTGCTTGCCCGCAAACGCAATCCGGTGAATGTCATCATACCCGTAAGCATATTGCCTGACATGCGTTCGGCTTGCACCGCACTCGCCGCCCGGGCGATTTCCACTTGCAATTTGTGATTGCCCAATGGATCGACGACTGTTCCTTTGATTTCTGCTGCCATGCCGGGTTCACGCTGAAGAAGTTCAAACTCATCGAGCGTTACATCCCGGTATTCGCGTTTTATTGTGGCAAACGATACATTGCCTTTGGCTTCAATATCCCGGCTTTCCAGGTCGATCATGGCAGAATCGGCAGTAATGGTCATATTGCCGTAAGGTATATAAACATTACCTTTTACAAAGAGCGTTCTGCCTACCAACCGCCACTGGTCGGCACGGGCATGCTGTAAATAACCAGGCTGCCGTTTGGGGGCATCAAATCCGGTATCAAAACCGCCGCTGAAAACCGCCGCATAAACTTCGGATACCGGCAAAAGCGTTGCTGACACCGTTAAAAGTGCCAACAGCAGCTTTTTGATTTTGCGGTTTGACCTCATTGATTTTACAGCAAATTATTTTTCAAATTTATCCAACAATGCTTTTTCAGTTTTGCTGGTGTAGAAGCCCTGCTCGTCGTAAGTTGCCGCCGCATCGGGCAGAATATCACCGAGCTGGCTTACCGGAGTAAGCGGCATATCTTCGCAATTCGGGAAGATCACCGTTTTGCCCGGGAACTTGGCGTTGGCTACGGCATCCAGACCCTTCTTGAGATCCTGCATACCGCCGACTGCCGCCAGAGCTGTTACCGGCTGGAGTTTGCCGCTGGTCGCCAGCTCCAGAGTATGACGCAAGTGAGCGGTCTTACTGCCCGAAGAACCGATATAGCGGCCGCCGTTGCGGGCAATAGTCGCCAGATCAAGTTCGCCTTCCTTACCGGCGGGAATACCGGCAAAGATGTTCATCAGTCCGTCTTTGCCCAGATGAGCAGCAGACTGCATCAGAACCGGCACGACCGGCACGAGCATGACAATATCGTCAAAGCCTTCCGGAGCAAAGTCATTCAGGACTTTTTCAAATTCTTCAGCACTCATAGTGGTCGGGTTCACTGCCACAAACTCAATGCCGCGTTCGGCGATCTTGTCGGCAAGCAGGCGTTTGACATTGTCGATACGGCTCTGATCCATATCGGAAACCAGAATGCGTTTGGGGCCGTTGGGGTTTTCCACCGCCATCTGGGTGTGCATCTGACCCATGGCTCCGGCACCGCCGGGCAGCCAGCAGCTGCCGCCGGCTTTCATGGTACTGCGGACATTTCTGCCGTAAGCCGAAGAAATATCACGCGAAGCAGTACCCTGATAGAACCAGCCCTGATAGTGGATACTGCCCACATCGAAGGAGAGTTTTTCCGCCGGCAGTTCGCCGCCGAAACTTATCACTGCCCCGAAAGCACCCATCTTGGCAACTTTGGCAGTGGTTTCCACGCAACGGTCGGCAACAAAAATATCGTCGAACTTTTCATTTTCATCCAACGCATCGACTTTTACTGCCTTCATGCCCAGTTCGGATTCCAACGCCGCAACAGCCGCATCGTCCAGACCGTAAACGGTCAGACTGGCGGGTTTGTTGGCGGCAACTGCCGCTCCGGCGGTATAGGTGTTGCCGGCTTTGCCGACCACGAGCATTTTGCCGCCGGCTTTGGGAGTGGAGCGGTTTTCGATCATGTAAGCTGCCTGCACACAAGTCCAGGGTTCGAGCAGTGCGGCTACTGCACTGGGCATGTGATCGGCTACGGGCAGGAGGTAACAGCCTTCATCGCCGTTGAGTACCCGCTGATCCAGTACGCTGTACTGTGCCATACCGCCGTCGATGGCGTAACCGTAGGCAAAACCCTTGCCATTGACATAAATATCGGCCTGAATGATAAAACGCTGACCGACTTCGTACTGCTTGGCAAGTTTTGCACCGACTTTGACCACGCTCATAACTGCTTCGTGGCCGGGAATGACCGGGTCGGTGGCAAGATTTTCGGAGATCACGCGGGGGTGGCTTTCACCGGCACGGATCAGTTTGACATCTGAAAAGCACAGACCGATAGCATCAATACGCACCAGCAGTTCATCGTCCTTGATTTCCGGAACATTAACCACGCAGGGCTTGTCTTCTTTACCGAAAAACTCAAAACCGGTGCCGAACAACGGCCACGCCAACATTTTTTCAGGGATATTGCTCATTTTTTTACCTCTCCAATACAGGGCTGTTTTTATATCAACTGAATATTATAACCGCATTTGCTCAAAAAGTCAAATCCTGCCGGACTTATTTTGCCAGATTGCGGTAAATCATGCTCATAACCGCTTTCTGCACATGCAGACGGTTTTCAGCTTCGTCGAAAACTATCGACATATTGCTGTCATCCATAACATCGGCGGAAACTTCTTCGCCGCGATGGGCGGGCAGACAATGCAGGAATTTTACATCCTTTGCCGCTTTTTCCATCAAGGCCTTGTTGACCTGATACGGTGCCAGCGTCTGCAAGCGTTTGGCACGCTCTTCTTCAAAACCCATGCTTACCCACACATCAGTATAAACATAGTTGGCACCTTTGATCGCTTCTGCCGGGTCTTCGCACCACTCCACAAACGGGGCACACTCTTTGAGGATGGCTTCGCTCGGAGCGTAATCTCTGGGGCTGGCGATGACCATTTTCATACCGGTAAGTTTGGCACCCAGCATCAGAGAGTTGGCAATGTTACTGGCACCGTCGCCGATAAACACAGTCTTTACATCCAGAGTTTTGCTGTATTCTTTGATGGTAAAGAGGTCGGCAAGGATCTGGCACGGGTGATAATCGTCAGTCAGAGCATTGATGACCGGAATCGTGGCGACCCGTGCAAGTTCTTCGATATCCGCCTGCGAAAAGGTACGGATGACGATTCCGGAGAGATAACGGCTCAAAACATTAGCTGTATCGCTGACAGTTTCGCCGCGGCCGAGCTGCATCTTGGTACTGTCAAGATAAAGCGGATTGCCGCCGAGTTCATGCACTCCGACTTCAAAAGATACGCGGGTACGGGTACTGGATTTGGCAAAGATCAAACCGATGCTTTTGCCTTTAAGGGTATGACCTTCGACCTTGCCGCGATTCTGCTTGAGATAAGTTGTCAACTCAAAAAGCTCATTGAGTTCGTCTATATTTATATCCCGCAGTGTCAATAAATCTTTATACATGAGTGTTACTCCTTATTCTTCAATGGTTTTTGCATAATCCGCCAGACCGGCGGCAATGCGTTCAAGTGCCAGATCAGCTTCGGCACGGGTGATGTTTAAAGGCGGCAGCAGACGCAAAACCGTTTCGCCCGCCGTAAGCGTGATAAGTTTGTGCTTGAGGATCGCCGCCGACAATGCTCCCGCCGGACGGTCAAGCACCACACCGAGCATCAGACCTTTGCCGCGGACTGCTTTGCAGAACTTGTACTGGCTGATGATCTTGCCCAGCTGACGCATAAGGTATTCGCCCTGACTGTTGACATTTGCCAGAATATCTTCTTTTTCAAAGACTTCCTGCACCGCCAGTGCCGCCGCACTCACCAGCGGAGTACCGCCGAAGGTGCTGGCGTGTTCGCCGGGAAGCAGGATATTGGCATATTTGCGTTTGACCACAAATGCACCCATCGGCAGACCGTTGGCAAGAGCCTTTGCCATACTGAAAGCATCCGGCTCCACGCCGAAACTCTGCCAGGCATACAATGTACCGATACGGCCCATGCCGCACTGGACTTCGTCAAAAAGCAGCAGCAGATTTTTTTCGTCACAAAGCTGACGCACCTGTTTGAGATACCCCGGATCAGCCGGCAGAATACCGCCTTCGCCCTGCACAGGTTCCAGCAAAATGGCACAGGTCTGATCGGTGATCGCACCTTTGAGGGCTTCAATATCGTTGTACGGCACCTGGCTGAAACCGGGCATATCCGGTTCAAAACCCTTGCGGTATTTGGCCCGGCCGGTGGCGGCAAGCGTGGCAAGAGTTCTGCCGTGGAAACTGTTATCCATGGAAATGATGTGATTTCTGCCGGTGGCATTGCCGAATTTGCGGGCGAACTTGATCAATCCTTCGTTGGCTTCGGCTCCCGAGTTGGCAAAAAATACCGCACCGTCAAAGCACTTGGAAATAAGTTTTTCCGCCAGACGCGGCGTTACATCGTTGAGGTACAAGTTCGATATATGCACCAGAGTTGCCGCCTGATCGGCTACAGCTTTGGCGATCGCCGGATGAGCATGACCGAGGTTGCAGACGCTGATACCGGAAGCAAAGTCCAGATATTCCACATCTTTTTCATCGTAAAGATAAGCACCCTTGCCCCGGACAAAATACTGACCGGGCGTCGGGTAGGTCTGCAAAACATAGTTTTTGAACAGCTCAAAAGATTTTTCACTGCCGTTCCAGTTCATGATAAACACTCCTTGTTATAAAAAATATTTTTTAATATTTAATAGAATAAATTCCGGAAACAATTAATGTAACACACTTTTGGCGTTTTTACAAGTAAAAAGTCTTTTTATCTTATGATAAACCCTTAAAAGTGCTTATTTTGCACCTTTTATGCTTGCAAGAGTGCGTTAGATGTGTTAAATTACTCTGAAACATAAGAAGGATTTGTAATTATGAACAGATTTGTTGAAGAACTTGTAATGCGTTATCCGGTGCTTAAAGAGATTGCCGGAGATATTGACCGTGCCGCAGAACTCCTGATAGATTGTGCCTTGAAACAGGGCAAAATACTCACTGCCGGGAACGGCGGCAGTGCCTCCGATGCTGACCATATCACCGGCGAATTACTGAAGGGTTTTATCAAAAAACGGCCGCTACCGGAGGAATTGGCGGAAAAATTCGCCAGTCAGAACAAGCCGGGTGCCGTGGAGCTTGCCAAGTCATTGCAAATGGGTATAGCATCGGTCAATCTGGGGAATGCTCAAGCATTGGTCAGTGCTTTCGGTAACGATGTGAATCCGCTGGCAGCCTACGCCCAGCATCTGTGGGCATTGGCCCGGCCGGGCGATGTGTTTGTTGGTATTTCCACCGGTGGCAATGCCGAAAATATCCGGCTGGCACTTATTGCCGCCAAAGCCGCCGGTGTAAAGAGTATTCTGCTTACCGGTAATAAAAACGGCGTTTGCTGTGAATACGCCGATGTGGTGGTCGCAGTTCCGGAAAAGGAAACCTACAAAATTCAGGAACTGCACCTGCCCATTTATCACACACTTTGCATAGCTGTTGAAGGAGCGTTGTACTGTGAGTAAAATCTCCGGCAAAGTCAATCATCTGGCAATAATCATGGATGGCAACGGCCGCTGGGCGGAGGCAAGAAATCTCGAACGCACCGCCGGACACCGGGCAGGGGCGGATAATGTATTGAAAATAATGCAGGCAGCAAAAGAGTTTGATATAAAATATCTGACCTTGTACGCATTCAGTACCGAAAACTGGAAACGCCCTGCCGCCGAAGTGGGTGCTTTGATGAAACTTCTGCAGGAGTTTATCTTCAAACAACTGCCTTTTATGCAGAAAGAAAATGTGCGTCTGAATGCTATCGGCAGATTGAACGATCTGCCCGAAGCCGCCCGCTTGAGTCTGCTCGGAGCAATGAAAGCGACCGCCAATAACACCGGCGGCGTACTGACATTGGCATTGAATTACGGCGGCAGGTCAGAAATAGTCGATGCGGCAAAAAAACTGATCGCGGCGGTAAAAGATGGCAGAATCGCTCCGGAAGAAATTGATGAAACAACTTTTCAGCAATTTTTGTACGCCCCGGAACTGCCCGACCCGGATCTGGTGATAAGGACATCGGGCGAATTGCGGATAAGTAACTTTCTGTTGTGGGAAATGGCATACAGCGAACTTTATATAAGCAATGTAATGTGGCCGGATTTCGATTGCAATGAATTAAAAAAAGCTCTTGAAGCATACAGCAGCCGCAACCGCCGTTTCGGCGGAATAGAAAAAAAGTGACGGATGTTGTTTTACGCTCAAAAATCAATAAATGACGGATATTTGACGGATATTTGACGGATTGATTATTCAGCAGAAACTGTTTCAAAACAATAAAAATCAATAGGTTGTTATTTATGGAAAAAATCGAAAAAAACCGTGCCTTCAACAGCAGGCAAATGATTATCTGGCTGGCGGCACTCCTGCTCGGTGGAGCTTTGGGGATGCTCAACTGCAATGCGGTCAATGAGTTTCTCAACTTTACGGCATCGGCTTATACACGGCTTTTCAAGTTTGTGGCAGTGCCGACCATTGCTTTAGCGGTAACTGCCACGCTTGCCATGCTGGGGGCTGAACGCAATACCGGCAGGATCTTTTTGCACACGATCGTTTACACTGTGCTGACCACATTGGTGGCGGCAGTGGTGGGGGTGGTGCTTTATCTGGTGATCGCTCCGGGCAATCTGCCGCTGGAACTGGTCAAACAGGCTCAAAGTGCCGCTTCCGGACAGAATCTGACTCCCGTGAGCGTTTATGACCACATTCTTGCGGTGATACCCGACAATGTTATAACTCCGTTTTTCTCCGGCAATGTTTTGAGTATATTGCTCGTGGCGGCGGCAGTCGGACTGGCTCTTGCCGCCGGCAGAAATTCAGAAAATGTACAGGTTCTGCTCAAAGCGGTCAACGGCTTGCAGGAGATATTTTTTATTGTCATCAAGGCTCTGATTTGGGCGTTGCCGCTGGGGATCGTGGCTTTTGCCGGTCAGCTTACAGCACAAATGTCAACGGGCGAAAGTGTGGGCGAACTCGGCAAATATGTAACGGTGGTGCTGACCGGGAATATATTGCAGTTTTTTGTGATACTGCCCTTGTTTCTGCTTATGCGTAAAATCAATCCTGTCAGGGTGTTCAAAGGTATGCTGCCGGCGGTGCTGATGGCACTTTTCACCAAAAGTTCGGCGGCAACGCTGCCGGTAACGATCGCTTCGGCAGAAAATAATCTCTCTGCCAAACCGGAAGTCGCCCGCTTTGTTCTGCCCTTGTGCTGTACGATCAATATGAACGGCTGTGCGGCATTTATTATGGTAACGAGTCTGTTTGTTATGCAAAATGGCGGCGTTACGCTTACTTTAAGTACCATTGCCGTATGGGTGCTGATCGCGGTGATCTCTGCCGTGGGCAATGCGGGCGTGCCGATGGGATGTTACTTCCTGACCCTCTCGCTGATGGCGGGTATCAACATGCCCATAGGGGTGTTGGGCGTGATTCTGCCGGTCTATGCGGTTATTGATATGATCGAAACGGCAGTAAATGTCTGGAGTGATTCCTGCGTGTGTGCCATAGTCGATAAAACTGTGAAGCAAAAGTAATTGATTTTATGGCAACGCTGACGGTCAAACTTTTTCCGCTGTGTGCGGTAATTATTTCAGCATTTGCCTATTTTTTCCCCGGCGTACTGGGGCGGTTTGACGGTGCCATTGTGCCGCTTCTGGCAATCATTATGCTGGGGATGGGTTCTACGCTCTCGATCAAAGATTTTTTACCGGCAGTCAAACACCCGAAAGCTGTAGTGACCGGTATGATACTGCAATTTACAGTAATGCCGATGTGTGCATTTGTTATCGGCAAACTGCTGGAACTGCCGGAAGCTATGTTTATCGGGCTGGTACTGACCGGGGCGGTCGCCGGCGGCACGGCATCGAATGTGATAACCTATCTGGCGGGGGGCGATGTGGCTCTTTCCATAACCATGACTGCCTGTTCCACAGTAGCGGGGATCGTGCTTACGCCGCTGATAAGTATGCTTTATCTGCAGCAGACAGTGGAAGTTCCGGCGTGGGCGATGTTCAAAAGCATATTGCTGGTGGTGGCACTGCCGGTCACGCTGGGGCTGCTGATAAATAAATTGCTGAAAAAGCGGCAGGATATTCTGCTGAAGTTCTGTCCGCTGTTGTCGGCACTCGGCATCGTACTGGTGATCGGTATAATCATGTCGCTGAATGCCGGAACGCTCAAAGATTGCGGTATAAAAGTTCTGCTGGCGGTGATATTGCACAACCTTGCGGGTTTGACGGCAGGATATTTTTGTGCCAGACTTCTGAAGTTCAATAAATCAATCGCCGTAACGATGGCTATTGAAGTAGGTATGCAGAATTCCGGCTTGGCGGCGGCATTATCCAAAAATCTTTTCGGCATAAGTGCCGCTCTGCCGGGAGCCGTATTCAGCGTATGGCACAACATATCAGGAGCGATTTTCGCCGCCATAGCCAAAAACCGTATGAAGTAATTTGCTCTGCCCCCGATATTGATTGATAAGTGGGGAAAGCAATCCCCTCCTCGACCTCCCTTGCTCATTTTGCAGCAATATCCAGTGTGAGTTACTTGGCGTTTTTTAGTTAGAGCGGCGGCATACGCCGCCTTAAGCGATTTTTAGCAAAGCTCAAAATCGTCCTCAAACGCCGGAAGGCTTCGCTCAACACCGGAGATGCTTCGCGGAAGTTTTCCGCTCGGTTTGTCGGAATGTATCCGGCAAACTGCCTTCCCATGCGTTCGCGGCTTGCCACGCCGTATTGTAATGAAGGCGGGCGCTGACCGCGCTTGCGGCGTTCCGCCGCAGGGGCAGGGTTTTAACGACATTTTATCAACCGCCACCGGAAACAGGTCTTTGCATAAAATATCCAGCTTAATATGCACCCGGTTCCGAAGCCGAAGATGGTGTTCCACCAGATTATTGTGTGCCCGAAGTATCCGCTCTCTTTGAATAAATATGTTACCGCCACCCGCAACCCCAGGGCACACAATGCCACAACTGTCGGTATCAGACTGTGTTTGGTCCCCTGAAAAAATCCGAACAATGGTACATAGAGCGACAAAACTATCACCGTCAGTGCAATCGTTTGCAGGTAACTTTCGCAATAGTCCGCCGCCTTATCGCTCAAGGCAAAAAATCCCGGCAGAGTATCAGCACTCAACCACACTATGGCAGATAATATCATTGTAAAAATCACCGAAATCAACACCCCCTGATACGCACCCAGTTTTACTCTGTCCATGCGTTTAGCCCCCACATTCTGCCCGGTAAAGGTCGCCAATGTAGTTTGCAGGGCGTTGCAGGGCAAATGCAGATACATTTCTATCCGCTGGCTTACGGCAAAGGCGGCGGTCATCGCCTGACCGAACCCGTTCACCGCCCGCTGGATAAAGGTCAGACCCAATGCTACAAAAACCAGCTGCAACGCTATGGGCAAACCGACCCGGAAGGTATCACCGGCGGCGGCACGGCTCCATTGCAGATCCCGCAGTCTGAAGCGGAATACCGGGTACTTTCTGTGCATATAATACCACGCCGCCAATACCGACGATGCTTGAGCTGTATTTGTTGCCCACGCCGCTCCGGCAACTCCCCATCGGCAAACGCCCACAAACAGCAGATCCAGCAAGATATTCATTACCGAAGCGATCAGAAGAAAGTAAAGTGTTGACGCACTGTCGCCCACCGAACGCAGTATTGCCGCCAATGCATTGTATAAGTATTGAAAGATCAACCCCATCGAATATATACGGAAATAGGTCAGCGTTTCCGGCAATATATCCTGCGGCACGCCGACTGCATACTCATACGCCACGCGGGAAAACGCTATACTGACAACAGTTGCCGCCGCCCCCAGTCCGCCGAGAAAAAGAATCCCCGTAGAAGCGTCTTTACGCACACAGTCGAGTTTTTCCGCCCCGAAATGCTGTGATGATACTACTCCGTTACCTGCCGAAAACCCAATGGCTATGGCAAGCAGCAGAAAACAGAGCGTGTTGGTCGTGCCGACTGCCGCCAATGCCCGCTCGCCGGTAAAATTACCCACAATTACAGCATCGGCAGTCTGGTAAAGCTGCTGCAGTAAAGAGCCGGTCAATACCGGGAATGTGAATTTAAGTATGTGCCGCCACGGCGAACCGCCGGTCATGGGTTTGCCGATCATATATCAATAATCTTTCAGGATTTTTTCCAGTTTCTGCACAAAAATTTCCGCTTCTTCCAGAGTGTTTTTGCCGGAAAACGAAAGTCTTATGCCGCTGTAAGAATCGCTTTTGCTGTAATTCAATGCCTGCAATACGGCACTGGGTTCATCGCTTTCCGACTGACAGGCACTGCCCGATGAAAGCATTATATCTGCGGCACTGAACATCCGCACCAGCACGCCAGCCTGATACCCCGGAAGAATAAAATGCAGTATATTGACGGCACTATCCTTTTCCGGCACAGTAAATACGCACTTTCTGCCGTTCGGCAGCAGCATACCGTCAAGTCTTTGCCGCAGAAAATCATTCACCTGACGCACCTGTTCAATACTCTCAATTTGTTTTATACTGTTGACTTGTACCGAAAGCACCAATGCCGCGGCCTGCACGATATTGCTTTTGCCGATGAGGTATTCTTTTTTCCGCAATATATTGATTTTTTCTTTCAGCAATGCTGCTGTTGAGTTCATTGCCAACAGTGCCGCTCCGCCGCCGGCTCCGGTTTTGGCTCCGGAAATCAATAACATGTCAGGCAGTACAGCATTTGCCGGATACGCATAAAACATATTTGACTGTACCATGTCGAGCAATATCACCGCCTGCGGTGCGGCCTGACGCAGTTTTTTCATCAACAGAGGCAGATCCTGTCTGACACCGATCTCGCTTTGTACATGAGTTATTACAATCAAGCAACTTTCGGCAATATTTCCGGGCATACCGGCGATTTTCCCGCATTTATCCAGAGAAAAATTTTCCACTCTGCCAAACGCCCTTGCAAGTTGCGTCCGAACAGAAATATGTTCCAGTGCTGAACCGCAGCAAACGGCGGTTTTATCGCCCAGAGTGTAAGAGATGATATTGAGCAGTTCCGTTGTGTTACTGCCGAAAAAACATGCTTTCTCTTCTGTTTTTGCCTTCGGCAGCAGAGTTTCAAAAAGCATATCGCCCAATGCGGCAAGCTCTTTGTTGAGAGTGTGCCCAAGCCGGTGTGCCGCCTCCGGATTGCCGGAATACTTTTCCAGCAGCCCCGGATAACTGGCAATCACCTCCGGCAGAACCGGCATGGCGGCGGCGTGGTCAAAGTAGATCATCAACCTTTCACCCAGTCAAAGTAAATGGCAAGGCACCAGACCGTGGAAAGTATCAGCCAGAGCAGTACGCCGTGGATCAGAGGCCGGATGCCCAGCTCTTTGAGTTTTTCCCGCGAAAGGTTCGCACCGATGATAAACAAAGTAAACACCATAAGGTATTTGCTGATCTCTTTAAAAAATCCGCCCACTGCCGCCGTACACGGCAGATAGGTAACGATCGCCGCCGCAATCAGAAATCCGGGAATGAACCACGGCACTTTGAGCTTGAATTTGCGTTTTTCGCCATCTTCTTCTTTATCCGCAACAAAAGTGGCGATAAAGAGCGTTACCGGTACTATCCACAATGCACGGGCAAGTTTTACGGTCGTGCCGATTTCCAGAGCCTCTTCGCCGTACTGGAATGTTGCTCCGACCACACTGGATGTATCATGAATGGCAAGAGCCGCAAAATAACCGAATTCAGTTTGCGAAAAGTTCAGCATTTTCCCGATCCACGGAAAGATCAGCAACGCCACCGCATTGAGCGTAAACACCGTTGCCGAAGCTAATGCCACATCGCCGGCTTTGGCTTTCAATGCCGGTGCGGCGGCGGCAATGGCACTGCCCCCGCAGATACTGGTACCCACACTGACCAGCCAGGAACAGTTTTTGTCGATCTTGAGCCGTTTGCCCAGCAACGAACCCAATCCCAGCCCCAGAGCTATACCGATGAATGTATAAACAAAGCCGTTGAGTCCGGCGGCAAGCACTTTATCAAGATTCATGCCCGCACCCATGCCGACGATCGCCAGACCCAGCAGTGTCGAAGAAAATTTGCCGGTAAGTCCGGCAAAAGGATTCCCCCAGCTTACAGCAAAAATTATCCCGGCAATCACTGCTACGCCCGGAGCGTAATTACGCACTTGCGGAACCGCCCACGGCACAATAAAAAACGCCAGAGCAACGATTGCAAAAACTACTTTCCGCAGATATTCTTTAACCATTTTCAAACTTCCCTGTTAAATTGGTAATCATCCCATACGCGGGTAACTGCCGAGGATCTTGAAGAAAGCTGATACTTTTTCCAGATCGGCACATGCTTCGGCGACTTTAGGATCGTCACGGTGCCCCAGCAAATCGACAAAGAAGCAGTATTCCCAACCCGACTGCTGCTGCCACGGACGGCTTTCGATCATAGTCAGCTGCAAACCGGAACGGCGGAACGGATCCAGAGCCTCGTACAAAGCACCGGGACGGTTTTTGACCACAAAACACAAACTGGTCTTGTCGTCGCCGCTGCGGCTGGTCATCTGATTGCCGATCACCAGAAAACGGGTGGTGTTGAAGCTGGAATCTTCCACATTTTCTTCCAGAATGGCAAGTTTATAAAGCTCACTTGCTACCGGACTGCCCAGCGTGGCGGTGAATTCTTCGTTGGCGGCACGCTCGGCGGCAAACGCCGTACTGGTCATTTCCACAAGTTCCACGCCGGGAAAGTTTTCCAGCAGATATGCTCTGCACTGTCCCAGCACCTGCGGATGACTGCAAATGCGTTTGATTTCATCACGCTTGCACTTTGCCATCAGCGAGTGATGCACGCGGCAGTATTTTTCGGCCGTGATCCGGACACTGGAACGCACCAGCCAGTCCAGAGTATAGTTGATGACCCCTTCGGCGGAGTTTTCGATTGGCACGCAGCCGTAGTCGGCTCTGCCGCACTCGATGGCACGGAAGACTTCCGGAATGGTTTTTTCCGGCGAAAGTTCAGCTCCGTTGCCGAAAATCTCCAGAGTCGCCTGATGCGAAAATGTCCCCAGCGGGCCGAGGAACGCCGCTTTCAGCGAACGCTCAAGCCGGTACGAGCCGGACATGATCTCGCGGTAAACAGCGTTGAGGATTTCCGGAGTCATGGGGCCGCTGTTGAGTTCCTGCAAACGCTCCATAAGTTTACGCTGACGGGAGGGGTCGTAAACCGGCAGATGGCGTTCGCGTTTGTACTCGCCGATGCCTTCAACCGCCTTATAGCGGCGGTTCAGAAGATCAATGAGTTCGGCGTCGATTGAGTCGATTTCGGTGCGTAATTTCTGTAAATCTTCGTCCTTCATAAAAAATATCCTCAAAAAATTGATGATTTGGTATTTTTGGATTGATTATTCCTGTTCCTCAAGTTTTATATCTGCCAGCAGCGGCAGATGGTCGGAGGCCCGCATGATAACTTTACCATACAGCAGTTTTGAACCCAATACGGTTGATCCCTTCGGAACTAAAATATGGTCTATGTGCCGCTTGCCGGAGTGGGGCACCCCCAACTTGGGAGATGCATAACTGCCGGTGAATTTATTTTCGGTTTTTCCGGCGATATCCACGCTGTCTAGCAAGGAAGTTTTCTGCAGAAGCTCTTTGAGTTCGGTACTTTCAACCGTGCTGTTGAAATCTCCGGTACAGATGACCGGCACGTCGGGAAAACGCTTTTGGAGTTCCGCAATATATTGCACCATCAACTGCGAATTTGCCATTCTTTTGGGCACAGTCAAATCCCAATGCGTGTTGGTGATAATGAGTTTGCGTTGGGTTTTGATCTCTTCCAGCAAAGTCCAGCGTAAACAGCGTATTCTCAAGTCGGTGTATTTCATCACGCCGCCGTCTATCTGGCGGAACCGGCGGCTGTCGTAAATAACTGCACACATATTTGTGTTGTAAGGGTTGCGGGCAAATTTCCACGGCTCGATCTTGCCGTCAAGGAGAGTGTACCAGATCGGATCAAGCTCCTGCAAGCCGGCGACATCCGGAGCAATATTGCGGATAATTTCGATAACATCAGCTGAACGCTCTCCGGCTTTACGCATGTCGCGGTTCCAGCATTGGGCAAGGATGTTGTACGAAAGCACCCGCAAAGCGGTGCCTTTTTCGCGTTGCAGATCAGCCGGATAATTGGTCACAGTTTTTTCGGCCGCATGGAAAACTCCCGAACAGACGGAAAGCGTGATGATCGCCATAAAAAATTTCAAGGATGCCATATATAAGATTTCCTGTTTCTCAATTTGGGATAAACAGGTTGCGTCTTGCTGAAAGATACCGTAAAAAGCAACTGTTTTGCCCGACAGTCTGTATAAAATACACTCTATTGTATATTTTTTCAAGCAACCGCACAAAAAAAAGTGCCGAAAAATCAGGTGTTTTGCCCCTGAAAAAATTGCATTTCAGCAAATATTACTGCATATTATAACAGTGAGATGTTTTCAAGATTTTTCTGATCGCTTTTCCGTTTGGGGAAATGAGTTTTTGAAAGCGGATCAGGAATTGAATTTTTTTGTTTGCTGTGGAATTGAGAGGTTGGGTTTATGCGTTGTCCGGTATGCGGTTTTCAGGATGATAAAGTTATTGATTCGCGGGTGATAAAAGAAGGTTTCGGGGTACGCCGCCGCCGGGAGTGCCTGGCTTGTTCGCACCGTTTCAGCACTTATGAAAGTATTATCCAAAGCGAACTCAAAGTAGTCAAACGCAACAATGAGCGTGAAGACTTTGATGCCGATAAATTACGCAGAGGTATTGAAAATGCCTGCTACAAACGCCCGATCGACCCCGAAGAGATCAATCGGGTCATCGACGATGTAAGTCAGTCTTTACAGCGGGATTTTGACCGCGAAGTCGCCAGCAGTGAAATCGGCAACCGCGTGATGACCGCCCTGAAACAACTCGATCAGGTGGCGTATGTACGCTTTGCCAGCGTTTACCGCAAATTCCATGATGTTGAAGAATTTATCAACGAAATAAGATCACTCAAGTAAGTTTTTCCCGACAATGCTTTCCATTACCGACAATTTCCTTTATGTAATAGATTCCGAAGGCAGACAACAGCTCTTTGATGTGGATAAACTCAAAAGCTCTTTGCAGGAAGCCTTCGACAGTTCCGGCAATTCCAACGGCTATCTGGCGGAAGATATTGCCTGTGCGGTGGAAGCGGCAATGGCGGAGAGTTTCCGCAGTGAACGCATTTTCACCCAGAGCGAAGTCGATGCCGCCGTAACGCGGATTCTGGAAAATGCCGGTTACGCCAATGTAGCCCAGGTATTCCGCCGCTCCAACAGCCATTTGTATATAACATTGGACGCCAACAAAAGCGATGCAACTTCGCTGATAATCCGGCATTTGGGCGTGCAGGAGCCGCTGGCGGAAAAATTGGCGGAAAAGGTGGTCGATTCCCTGCGTCAGCTCAATATCAGCAGTGCCTCGCCGGCACTTTATCTGGAGCTTGCCCGCTATTACGAACACCGCACTCTGCCGACGGCTCCGCCGCTGCCGGCAAGCGAAAACACTACCGGTAGCAAACTGCTTTTGAGCAGTGCTGAAATAACCCGTTTACTGCCGGAAAACCTCAAAGAGCTTTATCAAGAGAAAATCATAACCATTTCCAATATCAGCCGTCTTTACCCCAACTTCCGGCTGTCGCTTAATCTGGCAAAATTAGCAGAAAAACAGAATTTGACCGCACCGGTAACTGAATTGCAGCTTGCCCCGGCACTTTACGAGGCCGGAGAAAAGACCGGTATGTTTCTGAACATACTCTGCGAACACTTGCAAGTGGATACTCTGCCGCTGTATCTGGTGCTGACCAAACTGGATATTTTTGCGGGGCGTTATTTAGGGACAACTTATCCCGATGGGCGTCTGACGGCATTGGAAATGGCATCACTTTTCCGCAATGCTCTGGCATATCCGGTAAAAAAAGTCCGTTGCCGCACCAGCAGCGAATACCGCAAAGCCGATTAAAAACAGCGTATGATTGTATTCGTTCGCATCCCGTGTGCCATTTGCCGGTAGTTTTTCTATGCCCAAGCAATACAAAAAAAAAGAACCGTTGCTTGGAACAACAGTTCTTTGAAAAATCGTGGTAGCGGGTGCCGGGATCGAACCAGCGACAGGCGGATTATGATTCCGCTGCTCTACCGACTGAGCTAACCCGCCGCAAACCATATACCATTTAATATAACGCATATTTTGTTTTTTGCAAATAATAAAAGTTAAAATGCGTTAAAAAATCTTACATGCCACACCGCAGATATGGTAGAGTATGGGATGGCGGCAAGAAAAACCCGTTAGCGGCGAACAGTTTATTAAAAAGTTTGCAGTTCTTTCAAACTTAATGGTTTGAAAGTCTGCCGCAGAGCTTCTTTCTTCTCTTGATTCACGCTCCAGAATTTCCAGCGGCTGCAGGCAAAATCGTGGGCGTAGTAATTTTCCAACCATGCGTGTTTGAGCTGGAAACTTATCGGCTGGCTCTCAAAAATCCACGGCACGCGTTCCACCAGATATGCTGCCATGGTTTTGTATAATGCGGTGCGTTCCGGGCAGTCGGGCATGGCCAGGGATTTTTCAAACATTTCATCGAATTTTTTGTCGCTGAACGCCGCCCGGTTGGAGCCGCCGGTATTTTTGCTGTAAAAGAGTTGGAGAAAGTTTTCGGCATCCGGGTAGTCGCCGATCCACGACAGGCGGAAGGTCTGCACTTCGCCATTGCGTAATTTCTGATAGAAACGGGCGGCGTTGTTCAGATTTATTTTTACATTTATGCCCAGTTTGCCCCAGTCGGCGGCGGTCATTTCGCCATGCTGACGGTGGCGGGTGCTGTTGCCGGACTGGTCAAAACTTATTTCCAGCGGTTTGCCGCTGGCCGGATCAATGCCGTTGGGGTAACCGGCTTCGGCGAGCAGTTTTTTCGCGTGGGCAAGATCGTATTTTATCACTTTTTCTGCCAAACGCTCATCGTAACCCGCCACTCCCGGCGGGATCGGCCCGATAGCGGGGATCGCCAGATCGTTGGCGTGTTTTATCCGCAACGGCAGATTGTATGCCGCAGTGAGTGCCTGCCGCAACTTCAGGTTGTTTTTGAGTTTTTCGTCGGTAAAGCTGAAACCCACATACTGAATTTCAAACTCCCGGTTTTCGATCAGCGATATTTGCCGGTTTTTCAATGCTGTTGAAAGCGTTTTGCCGCCGGAGACCAGATCGGCATTGTCTTTATTGAGGGCACTCAACTCCAGTTCGCCTTGCAGAAACAACAGCCACGCCGATAAATTCTGCCGGATGTTCGAGCAGATTATCCTGTCCGCCAGCGGCAGACGGCGGGTGCGGTCTGAAGGATTTTCCGCCGCACTGAAGTATTCTTCGCGGTATTCGTGATTTTTCAGCAAGGTTATGGAGTAATCGCGTTTGAACTCGCCGAGCTTGAACGCCCCCGATCCGACCGGGTGATCTGCCATCGCTTCCTGTCCGTAAAATTTGACCGCCTTTTCCGATACGATCCCGGTATAAGGTATGGCAAGATTGTAGAGAAAACGCACATCCGGATTGTTCAGATGAATGATAAACTTTTTATCATCAATGATTTCCAAGCCAGGTACGCCTTTTTTATAAAGCTCAAAGCGTTTGGTTTGAGCTTTTTCGTTTGCCGTAGCTGAATAGAATTGCTCAATACCTCTGACTTTGCCCCGCAACAGCCAATACACCGGACTGTGCAGACTGCCGTCGGCTATCCGCAGCAGCGAAAACACCACATCGGAACTTTTGACCTTGCGTTCGCTTAAATCGTTACTGCCAAAGCATTTATCCGGTGCAAAGTATAAATCATCACGCAAAGTGAAAAGAAAACTCTGATTGTTGTTGAGTGCTTCCGGCATCGTTTTGAGCATGGAAGGCTTGAGCTTGTACGGTCTTGCCAGATAATCATACTCCAGAAGCGTATCAAACAACGCCCCCGCCATATTCCGGCTCGCCAGATCATCAGCAAGTGCCGGGTCAAGAGTCTTGACCAGAGTAGCGGTGGCTATATGCACAGTATTAAGTTGAGTATCATTCCTGCCGCAACTACAAAGCAGTAAGGCTATGCAGAAAATTGGCAGTAAACGATATAAAAAATTCATTATCCAACTGTTCCTCAAAAATTATGAACAATTTTTCAAATTTGAGGGCATTTATCTTTTTGCATCGCAAAAAGATAAGTGCCAATAAAAGGTTTGGAAAAGGGTGATGGGGTTTGGGGAAGCGGGAAAGAACCTTTCCTCAAAAGGTTTTTCCCGCTTCCCCAAGTACCGCTCACACCTCAAGCCTTTTTTCTGCTTTTTGTTTTATTGCTGGAAAGTTTGACCGGGGTTTCGCCTCGTACTGCGGCTCCGTCAACTGTGCATTTGTTAATGCCGGGGCTGGGCAGTTGATACATTACATCGGTCATCAGATTTTCCATCAAAGACCGCAGACCGCGGGCACCGGTGCCTTTTTTCTCGGCTTGCATGGCAAGTTCGGCGATGGCATCTTCGGTGAATTCCAACGTTACATTGTTCATTTTCAGGAGTTTCTGATACTGTTTGACCAGAGCATTTTTCGGTTCGGAAAGGATGCGTTTGAGGTCATCGGCAGTAAGTTTGCCCAAATCCACGACTACCGGCATACGGCCGATAAATTCAGGGATCAAGCCGAAACGCACCAGATCTTCGGGTTCGGGTTTCTGATGGAGTGCTTCTTCGGCTTCCAGTTCGGCGGCTTTCTGCTCGGCTTTGCCGTCATCGGTCAGGCGGTTGAAGCCCAGAACCTGTTTGCCGACGCGACGCTGTACGATCTTATCCAATCCGACGAATGCACCGCCGGCAATAAAGAGTATGTTCGCTGTATTGACATGCAGATACTGCTGATCGGGGTGCTTTCTGCCGCCTTTGGGCGGAACATTGGCAACCGTGCCTTCAAGGATCTTCAAAAGAGCCTGCTGAACACCTTCGCCGGATACATCGCGGGTGATGGAAACATTGTCGGTCTTGCGGGCGATCTTGTCGATTTCGTCCACATAGATGATCCCGATCTGGGCACGGGCGATGTCGTAATCGGCGTTCTGCACCAGACGCAGAATGATATTTTCCACATCTTCACCAACGTAACCGGCTTCGGTCAAAGTAGTTGCGTCGCAAATGCAGAACGGTACATCCAGCATTTTTGCCAATGTCCGGGCAAGCAGTGTTTTACCGCTGCCGGTGGGCCCCATCAGCAGCACATTGCTTTTTTCAAGTTCCACATCGGCAAATTCACCGGCTTCATCGGGATTTTCCAGCTGGCTCTGCAAGCGGCGGTAGTGGTTGTGAACCGCCACGGCAAGGACTTTTTTGGCTTCGTCCTGCCCGATAACATATTTATCCAGTTCAGCTTTGATCTCGGCGGGGGCGGGCACGTTCAGCTCGCGGATGAGTTTTTCCACTTCGGGGGTTTTGCCGGGAGCGGCACCGTCGGCGGGTTTTCTCTCCTTTTTGTTGTCGCCGTTGAGCATATCACTGCAAACAGCTACGCAATGCTCACAGATCAGGCTGTTATCCATACCGGCAATGACTTTGCCGGCACTGCCGTCATCGACCGGTCTGCCGCAAAATGAACAACAATGTTTGTTTTTATCTTTGCTCATGTTGAGTAAAAATCCTTCTTACTTGCGTTTGCCTACGACCTGATCCACCAGACCGTATGCCACGGCTTCTTCGGCAGACATGAAAAAGTCGCGGTCGGTATCCTTTTCGATCTTCTTCAAAGTCTGTTTGGTGTGGGTTGCCAGAATACCATTCAAGGTGGCTTTGGTACGCAGTATTTCGTTGGCCTGAATACTTATATCGCTGGCGGTACCCTGGGCTCCGCCCCACGGCTGGTGGATCATGATGCGGCTGTGCGGCAGAGCAAAACGCTTGCCGGCTGTACCCGCCGCCAACAGCACCGCACCCATACTGGCACACTGCCCGATGCAGTAAGTTTTTACATCGCAGCTCAAGCTCTGGATAGTATCGTAGATCGCCAGACCCGCTGTGCATGATCCGCCGGGACTGTTGATGTACAGATCAATATCCTTTTTGGGGTCTTCGGCTTGCAGAAACAGAAGCTGTGCCACGATCAGGTTTGCCACATCATCATCAATGGGCGTACCCAGCAATATGATGCGGTCTTTGAGCAAACGCGAATAAATATCGTAACCGCGTTCACCATGCCCGGTCTGTTCCACGACCATCGGGACAAGCTGGGCACGGGGTTTGGCATCTTTTTCAGAAAAGTTCATATTCAGATAACTCCAAAGGTATTACAGATTTTTTTCGATAAGTTCCCAGACTTTTACCGCTTCGTCATCCCACTTGCCCCAGAGAGCCTGCAAACCGGCTTTGACTGCGGCGGCATCGCTGCCGAATTCTTCTTTTGCCGCCAGAGCCGCACCTTTGGCGAAAACGCGGGGCACTTCGTTCTGGCTCAAAACCAGCCGCATGGTACCGACCACCCGGTCTTCCCACGAAAGTTTGCGGGGCAGGTCGCGGGTGATGCGGGCAATGGCATCCTGCAGGAAGGGGTTCGGCATACGCTCAAGCAGATCTTCGGCGTAGGCTTTGAAACCTTCCGCCGTAAAGAGTTCGTCAAAACCGGCATATTTTTTGCAGAGAGCCGCCCCGGATTCATTGATGAACGCTTCGCGGGCAAGGGCGATGAGTTCGGGGTGTCTGGTAAGATCGCTCATATATTCGCAACCGGCAGTCTTGCCGAAAGTACCCAGCAGGAAGTGGATGGCGTTATGACCATAGAGTTTGGCTTCTTCAAAAGGCAGCAGATCGTTTTTCACATAAAGATTTTCCACCGCACGGTTTTCGATTCCGGGGCAGCTGGAGATATAGATCTTGTTGAATGCTTCCACCAGATGGGCACGGTCGGCAGCCGGAGCGAGTTTTTCCACGCCGCGGGCGGCACAGTCAGCTTCCGGCACCACACCGGACATCTTGCCGACTACGGTGTTGAGGCAGTAGGTGTTGGGGAATTTTTCGCCGAGGGCTTCTTCGAGTTCTTCGGCGGCACGGTTGTTGTTTTCGGCCGTATAGATAAAACGCACGCGGTCGGGCTGTTTGCGGAAACCTTCCACCATCCACGGGGCACAGTAGGCAAAGAATTTTACGCTGGGCAGGGCGGTGGCAAGTTCGCACGCTTCGGCGGCGGCTTCCACGAGTTTTTCTCTACCTTCGGGGGTGTTGGGGTTATAGACTTCCACATTTTTGATGACTTCGACCTTGATGCTGTCAGCATAAGCAGTGTTGATCGTTACCACGCCGCCGTTGTCATTTATGGCGTTACGCAGTTTATCATCGACTTCCGCAATAACGATGCGGTCAAAACCGCCGCGGCATGCTCCCGACATAAAAATACCCGTCTGGATGGGACCAAGACCGACACCTACAAAAACTTTCATGATAAATCTCCTGTTTGAAAATTGTTGTCTGTATATAATATATAAGGCATAAATTAGCACCAAACGGTGATTTTTCAACTGTTTTCTGTTCATTTTGTCAATATTTTAACGCAAATTGAGCTTTTTTCTTTTACTTAAATCTTGCGAAATCAGTTTTTACAGCATATATTAGTGCGGAACAACTTTCAAAATACTTGTAAAAAGGTTCGGCAATATAATGAAAAACAGTTCATCACTCAAACGCACTCTGACCGACAGTTGGGATCTGGTCTGCGATCTGCCTCTGTTCAAAGCCGTTTCTCCGGAAGGTAAATCCGGCTATTTGTGTAATCCGCTTTATCTGCTGCCGCTGTGGGCGGCGGCGGGAGCGGCCATTGCCGGATTGTCCGGCAGATTTCTGGCATGGCTGCTGCCGGTAAACGGTGCGGCACTGGTCTTTGCACTGGTTTTGCTGGTGGTCAGCGAAATGCGTACCACTTTCCGCGGCATGGCATTGAGTGTGAGTTTTCTGGAAAAATTCATCTATGGCAAAAAGTTTGCCGAAAGCCGCATGTTGCGGCAGAGCGATTTGCGGGATATTACCGGACTGGTTCCGCTGCTGTTGGCGGCGGCGTTTGCCGGATGCCGCTTTTTTGCGTTGTACTGGGCGGCGAAAAGCGGCAACTGGGGAGTTATCGGTGCCGCGTGGCTGATCGCAACCGGAGCCGAAGGGTTTTTAGCCGGGGAACCGGCGGCAGTCAATATGCCGGGGTATTGCAGTTCGGCAAAGACCGAATATATTGTAATGACGGTGGGATTTTTCCTGCTTTTCAATTTGATATATCTGCCGCTGGCAACGCTGATTGCCGTGGGGGTGTCGGCGGCGGTGGTGCTGGTGCTGATGAATATGTTTCTCCGCAGTGACGGCAGAATTGAATCCAACGATATGACCATGACCGGTTATATGCTGGAACTGATCGTGCTTTTTATCTATGCCATATTGATCGGTTGAAGCTATGGAAAACGGACTCTTGTGTGCTTCTGCTCCCGGTAAGATAAATCTTTATCTTAAAGTTACCGGCAAACGCCCTGACGGTTATCATGAGCTTGAGAGTCTTTTTCTGCCGCTTGCCGGGGTTGCCGACGATATTGCCGTTGACTGCGATGCCCTGCCCGGAGCAATAACAGTGGGCTGTTCGGATATAATGCTGCCCGGCGGAACGAATAATATTGCCGGAAAAGCCGCTGAACTCTGGGCAAAAAAGTGCGGTCATGTGCCGCATTGGGATATAAATATTGTCAAAAATATTCCGGTTGCCGCCGGTATGGGCGGCGGGTCGTCCGACGCGGCGGCGGTCTTGAAACTTTTGAACGGTAATTACGGTGATCCTTTGAGCAGTAAGGAGTTGGCGGAAGCCGCCCTGGAGCTGGGGGCCGATGTGCCGTATTTTCTGGAACCGCAGGCGGCAATTATGAGCGGTATCGGTGAGGTGGCTTCGCCATTGGAGTTTGAAGTTCCGGCAATGAATATACTTTTGCTTTCGCCGCAATTTCCGGTAACGGCAGCCGAAGGCTACCGCCTGATGTTGCCGGAAAAAATCTCTGCTATGGATGAAAATCTGCGGAAAGATATACTTTCTGCGTTGCAGACAAACGATCCGGAAAAGCTCGGTAAATTGATTTTCAACGATTTACAGCCGGGAGTTTTCAATAAATATCCGATATTGGAGATGCTTGCCGGGGAAATTTCTGCCAATGGTGCGTTATCAGTACAGATGACCGGCAGCGGGCCGACGCTTTTTGCTCTTTTCGGCGACCGCAAAACCATGCTGCAGGCACAGGAAACTTTACAGGGCAAACACAGTGATTTCAGAGTTTTTACCGCCTGAAAAAGTTTCAGTGCAACGGCAAAAAACGCAGGTGATATTGTTTTTTTAAGTAAAGAGGTAATTTTAAAGAGAATTTGCAATAATTTTCCGACAGCGTAGATTATGGCAAACACTTTTTTATTCAAACAGGAGCATTCTATGAAAGTCTATGTGCAAACCGATATTGAAGGCGTCGCCGGATTCTGTTTTTTTGAAAACCGCCGGAGCCGTGATTACGAAGTTATAAATCATCGCTACAGAATGTATAAACTTCTGACTGCCGAAGTCAATGCCGCCGTAAAAGCCGCTTTTGATGCCGGTGCAAGCGAAGTTGTAGTCAACGACAGCCACGGCAGTGGTTACAATATAATTTTTGAGGAACTCGATCCCCGCTGCCGCATCGTTCACGGCAAAAATTGCAGCGGCCCGCATTGGCTGCCGATGCTCGATGAGAGCTTTGATGCCATGCTTCTGATCGGTATGCACGCTATGGGCGGCACTGCTTGCAGTATAACTCCGCACACCTGCTGGGTGGTGAATGATGGCGAATTTTATTTGAGCGAAGGAGCTATGGCGGCGGCGATCGCCGGTGATCTGAATGTGCCGGCGGTGATGGTTTCCGGCGACGACAAAGTTACTGCCGAACTGGCGGAAAAAATCCCCGGTATTACCGTTGCTGAAGTCAAACAGGCCCTTTCGCCCTATCAGGCATGTTCAATGATCCCCGCTGCCTCCTGTGAACTTATTTATGAAAAAGTCAAAGCCGCCCTCGGCAATATATCGGCTGTAAAACCCTACAGGATCCCCGGTCCGGTAACGCTTAATCTGCTGGACAGTGCCACGCATACTATGCCGTGGGAAGATATGGGCGAAACGGTCAAAGCGGAAAATATCACCGAAGCGTTTTTCAAGTTTGAAAAGGCTATGGAGTGGACAAGTTTTGATACACAGCTGCCCGATGGTTTCAGTTATCCGCAGTAAAAAATAGTACTGTTGTCTTAAATGCATAGCTTATGTGCATAACTTGTATAATATTTGCAATAATATTAAAATATCAGCCTTGACATTTGGTACAAAATTGTTTAAATTTACCCCACGGGCAAATTATTCAAAAAAGGCTTGATAATGGCAGCAGTACAACGCAAAAGCAAATCCTATTATATAGCTTGCGAATTGGCAAAGCAGTTGGACTCCGGTGATTTTACCGGGGGCGGCTTGCTGCCTTCTGCCCGCGAAATCGCAGAAGAGTTTTCGGTGGCGATGCGTACTGCCGACCACGCTCTGCGTATATTGGCGGCGACCGGCAAAGTGGTGCGTAAAGCCGGGAGCGGTACTTTTGCGGTTCATTCTCATAAAAAAATCCGGATCGCCTGTCTGCTGACGCCTTTTGCTTCAAACTTTTTCCATCAGGAACACTGGTCGGCGGGGCCGATTTACATCAATGCCATTCTTGCGGAACTCGACAAGTGTACTGATTGCGAATACGACATTATATCGTATTATGATTTGCAGCGTAACAATTTCAGCTCCCGCTTTTTCCATAAGTACGACTGTATAATAGCCGATCGCGGATTCAGCGATGCCAACACCCGGCAGATGATCGGCGAGTGCGGCAAACCGGGCTTTTTTATCGGCAGTTCCTCGTTTTATCATGATCCGTTGTGCCAGTTTCTGCCCGATTATATGAGTTCGGTGCCGGATATGCTGCGTAAGGCCCGGCTGGCGGGTGTCAAAAAACTGGTTTTCTACTATGATAATATTTCGTTTGACGACTGCTATCATACGGCGGCAATGATCGCAGGCTGGCAGAAAGATGAGTGCGAATTTGTCCGCAGTAAAACCAATTTGATGGAGGCTTACCGTATCGGTCAGACCCTGCCCGCCAATAAAGAGATATTTTATGTGTGCGATTCTGATGTGCTTGCCGCCGGATTTTACCGGGCTTTTCTTGACCGGGGGCTGCAACCGGGCGAGTTTGCCGTAAGCGGCAACGGCAACAACGAAGATTACGGCTTTCTGCCGCTGGAAGGCAAACACCTGACCAGCGTGGATCTGATGCGTCAAGAGCAAATGAAAATGCTTTTGCCGCAATTACTGGAGCGGGTACGCACCAACAATAAAACCCCGGATGTTATTCGGGTGGCAACCAGACTGGTAAAAAGAGATTCAACATTTTTTTAATATAACCCCGCCATCATCGCAATTCTGGCGGCAATGCTTCTGCCCGCACTCTCATCGGCCCGCGAAAGTGCCAGAACCAGCAACTGCCTCGGGAATCTCAAATCCTACGGCACAGCTTACGCCATGTATATTGACGATAATCATGGTTACATGAGTTTTTGTCTGAGCAGTCAGTACACCACCCCCAATCGTCTGGCCGCCAATCCGTTCTACGGTCCGGCTGACATCGGATCAGGAACGCTTGGGCCTTACATGTCTTACTCAAATGATGGCGGCCGCTATACATATATTGTTACCTCCGGACATTATGTAGATGACAACGGCAAGGTTACTACCGGCCCCTTCACCTGTCCGAGTGCCGAAGAAGTCGGAACCACAACCAAAGGTGTTTACTACCGTTACAGCCAGAACTACTGCCTGAACGACGGCAGATTCGGCAAATCAGATGCCAACGGTCATAAAAATTACTGGGGCAATCCGCCGAACATATCGCAGATCAACTTCCCCTCCGAGCTTATGGTGTTTATGGACAGCACCGGCGGCCCCAGCAATCATAATATCCGCTATGATTCTACCAACACTTTCACCTACCGCCACAAAAACGGTGCCAATGTACTCCACGCCGACTGGCACGCAACATGGTACGGTAAAGCAGAAATCCCGACCACCCAGACCGGCACTAAATACGGTGTATTCTGGAATCCCAGCAACCGCAGCGGCGACAGATTCGGCACCGAGGCCCAAGACGGTTGGACGGTTCCCAAATACGATTGATAAAAATATCATAAAATTATTTAACTGAATAAATAACAACAAAGGAAAAAACATGTTGAATAAACCCTTTTTGTGCTTTCTGGGAGCCGTGCTGGCAGCTTTGCCGGTGTTCTCTGCGGAAATTGATGTAAAGTGCAAGTTCTACACCGCCAAGCTGAATCTGCAGGGCGGCAGACTGGTGGAAGTTGTGCGTAACAGCGACAAACAGATCTTCACTACGCCTACTCAAACCACTTTTACTGAACGGGTATTCATTGCCGGTGATCCGGCTGCCCCCAGCGAAGAATTCAGCAGCCTGGAGTACAAACTTGTCAGCCAGAAAGATAACTACCCCGTTCAGAGCATAACTTTGAGTGCATCCGGTACTGCCGCGTTTGACTATATAAAAGTTACCAAAACTTACAATTTTGTCTATAACAAGCCCGCTTTTTCGGTGGATTACACCGTCGAAAACCTTGCTGACAAACCCATGTCTGCCGGTCTGTGGGTTAAAACCACATTCTGCAACTACGACCCCACCGGCAGTTTGAACGAAGTCTTTATGCCGGATACCAAAGGCGGCATGACCAAACTTATCAATCCCGGCAACCCACTTACAGATAACTTTATTGCCGACCCCGCTTACGGTATTGCCGCGATCGCCGGTGTGGGCGAAAAATCTTCCGGCTGTGTTATGAACTTTACTCCCGGCAATCTGCTGGGCGGATTTTACGGCTGGCTCGGCAACAGCAAACCCGCTGTCCGTTCCCTTGAATACCTCACCAGAGAAATGGATATTCCTGCTAAAGGCAAATTCAGCTTTACCATATCTGTCAACATTTCCGACAAAGCCATCCAGACTGCCGAACGCATGGCAAAGAATCCGAAAGCCAAGATCACTGCCCGCGACGGCAGACCCATTACATTTTTCAACGCCAAAGGCCTGCCGCAGCTCAAGACTCCGCTGGATGGTCAGATGCCCAAACATGCCAACTCCGCCGATTTCACCGTTGCCCGCGGTTTTAACGACAGTGTGCGTGCGGTGCGTATCCCCGGCAATATCAAGCTGGAAAATCCTGCCGTTTACGAAGTTTACAACGGCGTGATCGATCACGGCAATCCCCTGCCGGTGAATGTAAAAAAACTTGACGGCAAAACCAATCTGCTGCTCTTCAAGGTTCCGGGTGCCCGTCCCACGCTGGGTACTCGCACTACCATCAAAAACAATCTTTACAGCGATATACGCAATTTGCAGTATTTCGGCAGAAACCTCACCACCGTGCGGGTGATTCCGCAGACCGGTGAGAAATCTCCGGCACTGGATGCCAGTGAGCCGGAACTCGTGATCAACGGCAATTTTGAAAAATTCGACGCCAAAAACAATCCCGTCTATCCGGATAAATGGCGGTGGGAAAATACCATCAGCAAAAAAGTGATGACTATGGTCAAAGAAGGCCCCGACGGCTCGAACTGCATCAAACTCAAGAAAGCCGGCAAAAATGTTGCGGTCTATTCGATGGATTTCCCTGTGGAACCCAACCGGCTTTATAAAGTTTCCGCCGACATCCGCTGTGACAACCTCAACCGCACTCCGGTGTTTGCCTTTGTGCATTTGTGCGACGAAAAAAACAAATTCATCCCCAAAAGCCGCCAGACCTTCTTCAGCGGCAAAGGCGGCACGGCATGGAAACGCTTTTCCGGCGAATACATGATGCCCGCCAATGCCCGTTTTATGACGGTCGGGTTCCAGTTGCACCAGTCCGGGCCGGACAACATCATGTGGGTGGATAATATTTCGGTCAAACCCGTTGACTTTGAATTTGTGCCCAAAAGCAAACTCACACTGGCCAAAGAAGCGATCATCCGTTCCGGTTACAAACCCATTGATATACTCGAAAAAATCAGCCACGAACTGGTCACTCCGCACGAAAAATGGTTCAAACCGGCGGCTTCTGCCATGCCTGACATGCTCTATTTTTCTGTAATTCTGCACAATCCCGGCGATATTCACCGCCGTAACATTGTGGAAATGGCTCAACGCATGGATTTCAAGTACGAATTCATCCCGCTGCTGCCCAAAACCCGCGGCACCGTCCGTCCCGGTCATGGCTTCGGCGTATATGAACAGCTCCTGGAAGATGTGATCGACGATTATGTGTTTGTCAGAATAGACGAACTTAAAGCGATCCCCAAAGTCACTATGGTGCAGGGGCTTGACTTTGCCCGCTACGACAAAAACAAGCGTTTCACCAAAACCTTGCAGGCTATCCAGAAAAAAAGCAATCTGGTGTTTGTTGACTGCAAAAATATCCCCGTTGAACTGACCGGCAAAAAAGTTGCACTGCCGGAAAGCTGGAAACTTGTACCGCTGATGAACAAAGCCGCCCAATGGGCTGCTCATGTTCAGAAATACGAAAAAGCCAGTGCGTTCAACTACGGCGATGTGCAGTACATCCGTTTGAGCGATTTCCCCAGCACGCCGTATGCAGAGCGGGCAAATTTCAGCCCGTCGTATGTCAGCAGAGATTTCCCCTTCTGGGAATACCGCTTCCTGCCGCTTTTGAAGGCCGTGCGTGAAGCCGGTGCCTGCGATACCCCGGCTGTTTTCAGCCGGTTCAACCACTCCGGCGATACGCTGGAACTTACGCTTGATGCCAAAAGAGCCGAAAAAGTCAAAGTTCTCTGCAACTTCAAAAACTTCAACCGTTTTGATGACGGCAGTGTTTCCAGCGAAGTGAACCTGACAGCCGGTGCCAACAAAGTTCAGCTCAAGCTGCCGCAATTGCCCGGCGGCGATCATCTGGCATATTTCTATTTGCTCGACAGCAAAGGCGGTATCTACGATGCCGGTGCCATGAATTTTGCCACGCCCGAACCGGTCAAGCTCACTTTGACCTACCCCAATGCCAAACGCATCCTGCCGGCGGACAAGAGTTCCGAAATCGTTATCAACTGCAACGACCCCGCCGCCGGTGATACCATTTATGTAGATGTGGAAGATACCGAATTCCGCATTGTTCAAACCCATAAATTCAAAGCCGCCAAGTCGGTCAGGATCGACTTCAAGCCGCAGGTGCCGCGTACTCTGCTCTACCGTATTCTTGTAAGAATGGAAAAAGCCGGCAAAGTCGTTGCCCGCAGTATGGGCGAAGTCAGCGTGCCGACCAAACTCGACCCCACCGACTTCCACGCCGGTATCTGGGCGGGCCGCCGTATCCTTGCCCAGCTTTATAAAAACCTCGGTTTTGAACTTGTTTCCATCGACGGCAGAAGCTCAAATATCAAAAACGGTCTGCTCGCCAACGCCGCCAACCTCAACATGTACCCGCTGGTGCTGAACATTGGCTTGTATAACAACCACAACGGTTTGAACTACCGTACCGACCGCCCCAGCGACCCGGTACGCAATCCGTGCTACTCCGACGCCGCTTTGAATGCTGATACCCAGAAGAAGATCTCCGACCAGATCGAAAAAACCAGTTTGGATTACTATGCCGGTTACTACCACATGCTCGGCGACGAAATGTTCCTCGGCAGCATGGTCTGCTACGCTGAACACTGCCTGAAAGACTTCCGCAAAGAGCTGGAAGCCGAGTACAAGACCATTGATGCACTCAACAAAAACTGGAACACTTCCTTCAAGAGTTTCAGCGAAGTTATGCCCATGCAGCTCGCTGAAGCCCAAAAGCACGGCAACCTTGCTCCGTGGATCTCGCACAAAACCTTTATGAACAAAGTTTATGCTCATAAGGCTCAAGGCATCCGCGTGGAAGCAGTCAAAAAGAGTATTCCCGGAGCCCAGGTCGGTCTTTCCGGCACGCAGGTTCCCGGTTACAGCTACGACTGGGCACAGCTGATGAAGCAATTTGACTGTCTGGCATTTTATGCGGGTATTCAGCGTACACTGATTTGCGACTTTGCCAAACCCGGAATCATCATGGGTGAATGGGGCGGCGGCTATGTGGGGCCGCATGCACTTTACGACGCCTATCAGCGTTCCGACCACTGGAGCAACCTTATGAAGGGTGCCAACAGCTGTTTCCACTGGCACGGCAGTGCAATTCTCGGCGATGGAACCGCTACTGAAAACTTCAAGGTCTATTCCGAAGAGTTCAATGTCCTGAAAAGCGGTATTGCCAAGATGTTGCTGACTGCCGAAAAACGCGATCCCAAAATCGCCATCCTTTACAGTCAGAGTTCGCTTTTTGCCGCCATGGGTACCTCGTTCCAGCTTGTCCGCTGGATGCACACCCAGACCGGCTGGGATGAAATGCTCCGCGACCTCAAGTATGATGCCACATTCATCACCTACGAACAGCTTGCCGACAGCAAATTCGATTTGAGCCGTTTCAAGGTCATCGTGCTGCCCATGGCATTGAGTCTTTCGCAATCTGAACGCGAAAGACTGGTAAAATTCACCGAAGCCGGTGGTACGGTCATCGCCGACGCCGCTCCGGGCAGATTCGATCAACACGGTGCCCGTGCCGCCAATACGGTATTGGATAAACTCTTCCCCGCCAACACCAGAGAGCTTGCTCCGTTGAGCAA
Source organism: Lentisphaerota bacterium (assembly GCA_015061885.1). Classification (GTDB taxonomy): domain Bacteria; phylum Verrucomicrobiota; class Lentisphaeria; order Victivallales; family Victivallaceae; genus SIG78. Next base: position 38,622 of record SUVS01000002.1, on the reverse strand, counting down.
AGACATCAAACAGGGCGATCTTACCAGCCGTTTCCTGATCGCCGAACCCGAACTGCCGGTTTACACGGTCAGGAATGTCGGCAAAGGCAAAGCGGTTCTGCTGAACATCATCTTCGATGCTTATCAGACCCTGACCCTCGGCGGTGTCGGCGGCGAACACTCCACCAGCACCACCGGTACCGAACAGTACTGCAACGCCTTGCGTACCGTTGTCAGCAAGATCATGACCGATGCCGGGTTGAAAGTCTATGCGGTGGTAAAAGACAACAGAGGCAGGCTCGCTCCCAGCGAAAGCGTTCTGCGTAAGAATGGCGAAAATTACTACTTCGGCATCATGTACCGCGATTTGCTCTCCGAAAAGATCCCCGGCCGGATCGACTTCAAAAACGCTACTCCGGTAACGGTTGAACTGCCCATCTCCGGCGTGATCTACGATGTACGCCGCGGCGTCAAGCTCGGCAAAGGCAACAAGTTCAAAACCACGCTGCCCGCCGGTTACGGTCAGCTCTTTGCTGTGCTGCCCGCCGAAATCACTGCGGTAAAGACCCAACTGCCGCCGTCGGTCAAAGCCGGTTCGGTCTGCTCGGTCAAAGTAAGTGCCGACGGCGCCGCCGACAAGAGCGTCTTCCGGATGGAAGTTTACACACCTGACGGCAAAAAACAGCCGCTTTACAGCAAAAATCAGGTGTCTGAAAACAAAGAAACTGTTTTCAGCTTCCAGATCCCCTACAATGCAGAAAAAGGCAAGTGGAATCTGGTCTTCACCCACGCCGCCAGCGGCAAAAAGAGCAACCGTCTGGTAACTGTAAAATAACCCAAGTTACAGGCAAAAACATGGATGTAAGGGGGCTGTTGCAAAAATGTTGATGCTGTTTGCCAACAGCTCACGCGGCGGCACGCCGCGATAGGGCGGTCAGCCCCGCGAACGCATGGGAAGGCAGTTTGCCGGATACATTCCGGCAAACCGAGCGGAAATGTTCCGCGAAGCATCTCCGGTGTTGAGCGGAGCCATCCGGCGTTTGAGGACGATTTTGAGCTTTGCTCAAAATCGCTTAAGGCGGCGTATGCCGCCGCTCTAATTAAAAATCGCCAGGTAACTTGCACTGGATATTGCTGCCGACCGGGCAAGGGGTTCCAAGGGGACAATGCAATGCCCCCTTGGGATGTGCAAGGTCTATCATATCGAATAAGTTGATAAGTTAAGCCGCTCTTTGCCTTTGTTTTGAATGACTTTTGAAATCACCTCTATTGATAAAGAAATGATGATTTTTTATAAGTTTTTAAACTTGATTTTAAAGCGAGTTATTATTATGAAAAAACTTTTTTACCCGTTACTGCTGCTGACAGCCATGACTTCAACGGCAGTTATTTCTGCAGAAAACAAGCCGTTTACCTTCTATAACATCGTGCCGTTTGCCGCCGGGAAAGAAGCCCTGACGGCAAAAGATATGATCGAATATCAGCAAATCACCGGCAATGATATTGTGCTTTACAGTCTTACCATCCACCCGGAAGGCTTCCCCGCCCGCAAAAAAGCCGATGAACTTATTGCCAGTTACCGCCAACTCAAAAAAGAGTTGTCCGGCAGCAAGGTCAAACTGGGCGTATTGATCCAGAGCATCATCGGGCATTGGCCGCGGGTGGATAAAGATGAAGAAAAATGGACCCGCACGATCAATATCGAAGGCAAGACTTCCCGCTTCTGTCCGCTCGATCCGGACTACCGGGAGTATATAAAATATGTAACACGCCAGATCGCACTGGAAAAACCCGTTTTCATCATGGGCGATGACGATATAAGAGCTTTTTCGCCCAAAGCGGAATGTTTCTGCTTCCGCCATACAGCCGAATTCAACAAGCGTTCCGGCAGAAATTTCACTTCCGATGCCTTACGCGAAGCGGTGAAAAAATCCCGTCCCGGCGATGAGATTTTCAACGCTTTTCTTCAGCTTCAGCGAGATACGGTCAACGGCGTTGCCGCCCTGATGCGTCAGGCGATAGATTCGGTCGATCCAACCATCCCGGCAGGCAGTTGTATGCCCGGCGGCGAATTCCGTTTCAACGATCAGACCGCCAGAGCGTTTGCCACCAAAGGTCAAACGCCCGTGATGCGAGTTTGCAACTCCAATTATCTGGAACTTGACTGCAAAAGAACCTTTCCTTACATAGTTTTGCGTTCACAGGCATTGCGGGCGGCTCATCCCTCGATCGCGGTGCTGGACGAAGCCGATACCTGTCCGCACAGTCTTTACAGCAAATCAAGCGTAAGTATGCACGCAAAACTCTGCACCAGCATCATGTCCGGCATGACCGGTGCCAAAATATGGTATGTCAACGCTCGCAAGAGTTCATATACCGTACCGCGTAATTACACCGCGATTCTGGGTAAATACAAGAATTTCTATCAGGAATTGGCACGCACTGCCCGCGATTCTGAAATGACCGGTATGATTTTACCATGCCACAAAAATTTCCCCAACTGGCACTTTACTGCGGTCGGCGAATTTTTTGTGGAGTTCAAAAACTGGGCGGACTATATGTGCGGAACTTTCGGCATACCGTTCCAATGCTCGTTTGATTTAAACAAAGATGGCGTTTACCTGCTTTCCGGAGCAGCATCGGTGGCAAGATTTTCCGATGCAGAAATCAAACAGCTGCTTTCCCGCAAACTGCTTGTGGATGGTCCGGCGGCAACAGCATTGACCAAACGCGGCTTTGCCCAATATCTGGGGGTAACTGCCGAAGCAAAAGATTTCCGCTTCAACCGAGAACGCTATGCCGACAACCGGCCGCTTATTATGAGCAAAGATGCTTTGGTGCCGTTCATTACCGTAACAGACAAAAATGCCGAAATCTTTACCAACTACCTCTATTCGCCGTTTGCTTCGTCCACAGATCTGGAAATAGCGGCCCCGGCAACTGTGTTTGTGAAGAATTCGTTGGGCGGATATATCTGCACCACCGGATTCCACATGTCGGTTTCGCCGCACACCATACACAATCCGCCGCGTAAAGAGTGGCTGCTTGCCGTGCTGGATAAACTCAACGGCAAACGGTTACCGGTAACTGTTGCCAACGAACAGAACTTTGTAGCTCTGACCCGTGACGACAAAGCGGGCAACACCGTTCTGACCGTCTGCAATATAAACTTTGAACCGGTAGAAGAATTGGCATTGCGTTGTGCAGAAAAACCCCGCAGTATCGAAATGCTGACTCCGGATGGTGTCTGGAAAAAAATCTCATTCAATTGGCAAAACAACACCGCGATCCTGCCGCACAAGATGGATTGCTACACCCTCTCCGTCTTCACGATAAAGTAAAATCACTTACATAAAAAAGATATTATGAGAGACACAAGAGGTCTCTCATAATATCTTTTTTTTTCGAAAGCAGAAAAACAGTTTATTTCATTTCCACAGGAAGACCGGTTGCTTTGGATTTGAGCAAGGCAAAAGATATATCGTTGGCGAGTTTGCCGGATTTGCCGTTGGCGTTCAAAGGCTCGGTATTCTCCAGATATGCCCGGCAGAAGTGTTGGAACGCAGCTTCCCAGCCTTTATCTTCCAATATACCGCGCTGACGCCAATCCAGATCTTTCATCTCTTCATAGATTTCGGCAACTTTTTCTTCGTAGGGCCGATGGCTGTAACCGCGTTTTACGGGTGCCAGCGTCAGATTTTTTTCTTCGTAAATACTGCGTTCCGGCTGGGCAAGTCGGGCACGCAAGGTCTCCAGAAAATCGTATCCGTACATTTTCACCTCTTCGGCAAAACGCCCCCATGCCGGCGGGAATATCCGGTCAAAACTTTCGTAATCGCCCCGCAGTTTAAAGTCCACAAAGTTATCTACTGCCAAAGCCAGGTCTGCGGCAAAAAACTCGGCAAACTCTTTACCCAGGCCGCCGTTGCCGGCAGTGTTGGTGGTCAACAGCTGAAAACGCGAACCATCGGCGTATTCCAGAATAACACAGTCATTTTCGGCATTGGCGGGGCCGCTCATATAAACGCGGCGGGGTGCTTCGCCGAAAATAAAACTGGCAAAGTCAGTAAAATGGCAGCCTTCGTAAACAATAGCGGGGCGGTGAAAATAAAAATTGTTTTTATCGTGCTTTTTCTGGTAATTATCCATCTGTACCCGGTAAGTGACAAACCACGGACGGGGACGTTTTTTCAATGCGTCCAAAGCTGCGGTATAAGCCGGAGCAAACCGGCGGTTGAAACCGATGGCAAGTTTGCCGGGATTGCGTTCTTCGGCGGCGAGGATCGCGGCGGCTTCTTCTTCGGTTTCGCACATGGGTTTTTCGCACCACACCCACTTGCCGGAATCCAGAGCTTCGACGATCAATCTGGCATGCAGTTCCTGTTTGGTGCCGATCACAACAATATCAATGGCCGGGTCCTGCAGGATTTTTTTATAATCAGTAGTGGTGTAGCCCACCTGATACTTTTCGCAATGAGCTTTCAGAATATCTTCGCTCAAATCAGCGATCGCCGCAATATTGATAAAATCAGTTGCTCCGGCAGTTTTCAAATGCGTTGCTGAAATAAACGCCCCCGCTCCGATAAAACCGACATTTACCACTTTCATAAAAACAATTTCCTTTTTAATAAAATGTTAACAAATTTTTGTGTGTATGTTGTATTATACCACAAAAGTGTTATATTGTAAATAGCAAATTTAGATTTTTTTTTACCAATATGGAGCAATATAAGGTTATGGAAATACTTTTCTGGGGGCATGGACCCGGTCGTAAAAATGAAAAAATTGCTCTGCACAAACACGGCTTCACCCAAATCGAGATCATATTGAACGGCCGCCGCCGCTGCAAAAATGCCGAAGATGATATACAGCTTACTGCCGGCGAAATCATCGTTGTGCCGATGAATGTGGAACACTGTTTTTTTGAACACAGCAGCGATCTGGAATATTTGAGTTTCAAAATTCAATCCGACGAAGAATACTCCATGCCGTCCCGGCTGTTCAAAGTGCCAAACGATCTTTTTGTACACTGGGTCATCAATAATTTCCGGGAAATCATCCGCAATCACAAGTACAGCGTATCGCCCGCATCTTTTGAAATCATGCATGTACTGCTTTCTGCTTTGATGGAGCATTTAAAAGTGAATAATCAGCTCCGTCCGGAACCGCCGCTGTTGCATGAAATACGGCAGAATATCGCCCGGTACGGTGCCCGGTGCAATGTCAATGTCCTTGCAGAAGAATTGGGTATGAATGTATATAAATTCCGGCGTAAATTCAGAAAGGCTATGCTGGAACTTGCTCCGGGGTCAAGGTTCTCAAGTCCGCAGCAGTTCATAAAAAATGAACTGCTTTCAAGTGCAATCAAACATCTGTGCGGAAGCGATGTTTCAATAGGGGAATTGTCCGATATGCTGCATTTCAACAATGTATATACATTTTCACGATTTTTCAAAAATAATACCGGTCTGGCTCCAGGAGCATACCGCAAAAAACATTCCCTGCCGGTTGATGCTTAAAACGGCAAAAAAAGATTTTACTGTTATTAACTTCATTACCGTTAAACATGCAGTTTGATTTATGAAGAAGGGTATTGCTGAATATTTGTCTGAAATATCCTGAACTGACATGTTTTTTTTCGCTTTTTTTTCCGGATAAAAGTGCTTTAAAAGTTGCAATATCTGTTTGCTGAACTATCTTTAATCAAACAATAAGTTTTTGAGGTAAATTATCAATTCAGAAAGGTCAGAAAAATGAAAAAATTTACTTTGCTGTTGACTATCGTGTTTGGTATTGCAACTGCCGCCGTGGCGGACGATCTACTTAAGAATGGCGAGTTCAAAAAACTCGATGCCAAAGGTGTGCCGGTCGGCTGGACTGTCAGTGTGCCGAAAAGCGGCAGTTTCAAGGCGGTCACCAGCGGTGCCCCCGATGGCGGTTCGGTTACTTTCAATCTGCCGGAAGTTGGTAATTTCACTTTCCGCCAGCTCATGACTAAAGTTTTGAAACCCAATACCAAATACAAAGTAAGTTACAAGATCCGCGGCAAAAACTTCAAAGCCGTAACGCTGGGCATGATCTTTATCAACGAAGGTTGGACTTTGAGCAACGGCAACAAAAAACTGACCGTTACCGAAAACTGGAAGGAGTATGAAGAAATTTATACCACTCCCGATTACAAAAAGCTCGTTGCTCTGACTTTCTACGCCAACAAGGCCACCGGCACCGTCGAAATCTGCGATGTAGAGGTGGAAGCTCTTGATTGCGATTGAGAATAGTGAAATGATACCGGGAAAATTGTTTTCCCGGTTTTTTTTAAGGATGATTATTTTATGTTGAAAATTCAAAAAGGTAATTTGATTGCCGGTAATAAGAAATTTGCGTTTCCGGCAGTCCGTTTAAGTATCAACTCAAAAGTTTATGAATTTTCCGGCGAAGGCAGAGCAGTTTCTCCGCTGACCAGAGAATATACCCAGGGAGATATTACTGCAGTTGTAACTGTGGAAATGGTATCAGAAAATCTGATCCGCAAGTATGTTAAACTCTCTGCATCTGAAGAACTTGCCACTCCGGACTGGGTGGAAGTTGACCGCCAGAAAGTCGCTGATCCGGAACTGAAACGCATAGGTTATAAGGCTTCGACCCTCGTTACCGGCAGACCCCAGGCGGAAGAAGCCGGCGGCTCGCTGATGCCCGGTTGCGGTTATCCGCTGATCGGTAAAAAATTCTATGCCGGGATCGAACACCCCGCGGCGTTCGCCACGGTGGAAAGCGTTACAGAGAAAAGTGCTGAATATGCCCTTACCCAGCACCCGGTGTGGGACGAAAACAACACCATTGAGCTGGCTCCGGTAATCCTCGGCTGGGCGGATAATGCGGAAAAGGCTTTCCGCGATTATGTTGATACGATCCGCATTGCACCGCGGACATCGCCGATGGTGTCGCTGTGCAGTTTCTGGAGTGACCCCTATATCGGCAATTATGAGTATCTGATCGCACCCGAAAATTACAAGAGTTTTGTCGATGCCTTTTACAAACTCGGTCTGCGGCCGACAGTTTACACACTTGATGCCGGCTGGCAGGATCGCCGGAGCATCTTTGAGCCCAAACCCTCTTTCGGCGGTCAATCCGGTCTGGATAAACTCGATAAACATATCCGCAAACGCGGCAGCAGACTCGGGTTGTGGCTTTCGCACAACGGCCCGATGGGTATTGCTCCGGAATATCTGAAAGAAGCCGGTTACGATGTCGGTTCCGGCGAAAGCAGTACCTATTGCGGTGATGGTTACGGCGTATTGCTCAATAAAGATTACGAAAAGGTTCTGGGCGACCGCTTTGTGGAACTTGCCAAAGCCGGAGCATTGCACTTTAAGCTCGACTGGGACAACGATTGTGCCGTCAATGAAAAGTATAAAGAAAAATATCCCACCCGCGACCATGTACGCGAAGGCTCCATTGATGCAACTATCCGTATTTCCCAACGCATCCGTCAGGTCAACGGTGATTTGATGATGCGTTACGGCTGGTGGCCGAGTCCGTGGTGGCTCAAACACAATCATCACATTTTTCTCTCCGACAGCGGCGATTCGGAATTTGCCACACTGCCCTCCCGTACCCAGCGGGATTCGGCGGCAACCTGCCGCGACACGGTCTATTACTGCAACTTCAACCGCGACAACAGTGCGTTCCCGCTGGATGCCATCGACAATCACGAATTTCCGCACGCATTGCGTAATCCTTTCCACGAAGAAGCCGGAACGGTTGCCAATATCGCCATGCTGGCAGTAATGCGTGGATGCAGTTATCTGCCGCTGAAACTCCAGCCCGAAGCTCTGGAACCGTGGTTTGCGGAAATTTTACGCAATACACTCAATTTTGCCGATGCCTACGGCAAAAAACTCTACGGCGGCCGCTCCAAGATGTTCGGCGGCAATCCCAATGCCGGAGCAATTTACGGTTTCCGCTACGATCAGCCCGACGGCAGTGCGATTTGCATGTTGCGTAATCCTTCTGTCATGCCGCAGGAATATCTCTGGAGCGGCGAAAAGCGTTCCGGGGTATGGATCTATCCGTATTTTGCCCGTTACACCGCCGGCGAAAAGATCATTTTTGCTCCGCACGAAGTCAAGGTTGTTGTGTTGAGCAAACGCAAACTTGCTCTGCCGTATGAACAGCCGTTCCAGATCGCCGGAAAAACCGGTTCCGGGCTGGAATTCCGTTTCCCCACCCAGTTGGCAGTCAATAATAAAGTTCAGCCCATGGTCGGCGAAATCTACCGCATCGGTTCGACCGAAGTCGAGTGGAAAATAATGAAAGAGATCGAAGACGGCTTTGAAGTGCTTTTCCGTCTGCGTCTGCCCTACCGTATGCGTAACACCACGATCAATGTGGCCCTTGCCGCCGAAGACCCTGATAAGGTGGAGCTGCGGGCAAGAGTTTCCCGTTATGCCGCCGATGCCGGCAGCTGTTACGAACAGCCTGTTACCCGTTATTCGCAAGGTGTGCCCGGGCACGGTATCCGGAAGAATCCCGAAACAGTCGTTCCGCTGACCGCCGGATTGTTTTCGATTCCTGCCGCAGAAGGCGGCGAAGCATATTATTCGCTGTTCTTCAAGGGCATTAAATCATACGATCAGGTAAAGTTGAGCGTTTCCGGGTGCTATGCACCTTCCCGCGAGGCAGTCAAACGTCAATGGCAGCCCGACTGGCTGGAAAAAGATATTGTTATACCGCAGTATCCGGATGGTTTCCCCATGGCAGAAATCATTGAACTGCCCAATCCGGAAGATTATCCGCCGCCCACGGTTTAAGGAAGGATCATATTGGTATGAACAAAGAAATTATTCCCGATCGTATAACCCGTGCTGTTGACAACATGATCGCCGGACAGATCATCAACCGGCTGGATGCCAACAGCGGCAGAACTCTGCGTGATTACAATGCCAGAACCGGTATGAAACTTTATACCGGCAACTGGTGTACGGGCATATTCATGGCGTGTTTGATCGCTATGTATAAACGCACCGGCAAAGCCGAATACCTTGAGCGGGCCGAATATGCCGCCCAATACATCATGAGTCTGCAGTATCTCGACAGCCGCGATATGCGTCATTACGGCATGTTCCGCGAAACCACACCCCAGAGCATGGAGTGTCTGCCGCGGGATGCAACTACTGCGGCGTGGTGTCTGGTCTGGCTTTACGAAGCCACCGGCAAAGCCGAATATCTTGACCGGGCGGTGCTGTTTGCCGACTGGCATTTGAAATACGCCATGTCCGGCAACTGGCCCATGTGGGCAATGATGATGGATAAAGACAACACCAATTTCTACAACAAAGGTTCGTTCCAATCCGGCACCGGACTTTTTTACCATGACTTGTTTTTATTCACCAATGATCCGCGGTATATAGATCAGGGTTTGAAGCCTATTGCCGACTTGTATATCGAAAACTTTTTCTATGCTGATGGCGGCATTATCCGCGAAATAGGCGTGTTCAACAACAAAGAAGTCATCCGCGAACGCAAGGATGTTGTGGAGTTGGATATGCACGCATTCAACGATGACTTCGGCAATCAGATGCTGATGGCGGCATCGGATATTTTTGAAGACGATAAATACCGCGATCAGGCCCGCAAGTTCTGTCACTGGCTGGTGCGTCATCAGCAACAGGACGGCAACTTCTTCAACGGGGTAAAACATGTTACCAGTGCCGTGCCCATAGCGTTGATGTACTTTGATGAGCTGGGCAGATATTACAATGACGAAGTGTTGCTGGAGGCATCAGAACGCACCTTCAATAAATTGCTGGATATGCAGATACTCGACAGCGAAGACCCGCTGCTGAACGGGGCCTTTGAAGGTATGCCATATACGGCAGAAGATGATCCGCGTACTTGCACACAAATGCGAACCAACGCTTATTCAGTAATAGCCTTGTGCAAACTTGAAGGCAAGATCAAAAACTTCTGGCTGGGCGGCGAACACAACCGCAAGTTTGTCGATCCGATCTTTATTTACGATAAAAACAATCCGTATCCTTTCAAATACTGATGCCAGTGTGCCGCCCCGATGGAAATGGGATGGTATGAGAGAGTATGGGAAAGTATGGGAGGCGGGCAAAGCCCGCCGACAGCCGGTTGACGCGATGCCCCTGCAAGCAGTACCCAGCGTACAGCCTGCCAACAGCACTTGGCGGCATCAGTTGCCTACACGCAATATCGCTCCGTCAGATAAAACAGATTCTTTTGATACACTGGTCGAAGTTTTCCTGACCGCTTAATATGTCGATTTCTACGCGGAGGAAAAAGAAGTTAATATCTTCGTGCAATATTCTCGGTATTCTTACGGCATCTTTTTCGGTGGTTACAATGATTTCGGCACCGGCTTTTTTGGCCTGTTTGGCAAAGTCGATGATTTGCTGTTCGGAATATCGGTGATGATCGGCATAACGGGCGGTGTGAACTATTTCGGCACCATAGTCTTTGAGGAAGGCTTCAAAACTTTCCGGCTTGGCGATGGCGGAAATAGCGGCGACTTTACAGTTTTTCAGGGAAGAAAGCGGTTGTTGAGTACCCCGCATAAAGACGCGTTCCAGATACATGGGTTTGTGGCAGCACTCAATGATTTCGGCTCTGCTGTTGTGCTTGCGGATAAAGGTTTTCAGGTGGCGTAAATGACTGCCGCCATTGGATTTGGTCAGGAATATGTAGTCGGCACGGCGGAGGTTTTTGATCGGTTCGCGTAATACACCGCGAGGCAGAACATGGTGATTGCTGAACGGGGCGGTGGAATCGACCAGAACGATGTTGACATGAGCTTTGAGCCGCAGATATTGGAAGCCGTCGTCAAGGATCAGGGTATCGGTGGCATATTCGTCGATGGCATAGAGTCCGGCATTGACGCGGTCTTTATCGACGAGGACAGCAACATCTTTGAGGTTGGAAGCGAGCATGTATGGTTCGTCGCCGGCGGCATCGCTTTGCAAGAGGAGGTTTTTGCCGTCAGAAACCACCCGCGGCGGCATGACTTCCCGTTTGCGGGTGCTGAAAAATCCTTGAACTTTCTGAAAAAAACTCCGCTGTTCTTTACTGCGGTAACCGCGACTTAAAATGGCAACTTTTCTGCCCTGTTTGCTTAAACTTTTGGCAAAGACTTCCACCACAGGGGTTTTGCCGGTGCCGCCGCAACTGACATTGCCGATGCTGACGACCTGACACCCGATGGCGTGGTTGCGGATAAAGCGTTTGTCGTAGAGCCAGAGCCGGAATTGAACCGCCATGCGGTAGAAGCGTGATGCAACAAAGAGAAACGCCAGTACAAAGCGGTCACTGCGGGTGTGGCGTTTGCCTTCGATCAGCTCCAGAAAATATCTTTCGCGGTTTTCCAGGAAGTTTTTCAGGCTCACAATAAGTTCCTTGTAAAATCAAAAAAAAGAGTGATTACAGTTAATATACACGCAAAATGCGGGGATTTCAAATGTTATGCAAAATAAGTTTTAAGGATGCTTGTAATTTTGTATAAATGGCGTTACATTATATGTAAGACAATTGTTTGGAGCATATAACGACAGAACAGGGATTTTTTATGCGGTTTGATATATCAGGAGTGTTGCTGATAATATTGCTGTTGGCTGTGGCGGCAGTGGTTCCGTTGCGTGCCGATGATGCAGAAAGTTCGTCAATTTTCAAAGAGGCATTGAAAGCGTTCAACGATAAGGATTATGTGGATGCCGCCGAACTTTTTGCCAAGGCGGAAAATAAGGCCGACAGTGTGGATCTGAAGCTCAAAGCGGCGTTGCGGGAGGTGGAAAGCTACCGCAAGGCCGGTTATCGGGGCAAAGAATTTGATGCTATCGAAAAAGTCATCCGCCGTTATCCGGGGCATATTGATTATAAGAAACTTGTGGATCGGGAATTTGCACTGGGCGATGCCTATTTTCACGGTTATGCCGATCCGGCATTCTGGAGTTTGCGTTTCATACCGTTCCTGACCGATAAAGACCGGATGTTTGAAATATACGAAGCGGCGTTGAAACACGCTCCGTTCGCCCCCGCCGGAGCAACGGCCCGGTTGCGGCTGGCAGTCAGATGTCTGAAAGCCGATAAAAATGATAAAGCTCTTACCTTGCTCAAAGAGATAATCCGTATTTATCCTGATACCGAAGCCGCCCGTTATGCCATGCTGGAACTGGGCAATGCGTTCAGTGAAATGTCGCTTGCCGGCGACGGCGATGGTAAACATTTTGACGAAGCGATGAGTATTTTCAAAGAATTCAAAGAAAAATACCCCAATCTTTCGGAAAACGAATGGGTCAAACACAGCGAAGCCAAAGCCCGTAACGCTTATGCTCAACGGCTGCATAATATTGCGGCATTTTATCATCGTGAAGGGCGTGATGAACCGGCGGCGGCGTATTTGATGGAAGTTATGCGGCGTTTCCCGGATACCAAGCCTGCCGCCGAAAGCGAAAAATTGCTTACGCAAATAGACAAGAATTATTTTCCGGAAAAAGTTGCTCCGGCAGTCGCTCCGGAATATCCCAAATATGAAACGCTGAAATTTCCGGAAGAACCGCGTAAACTGTTACTGGCTCCGGAAAACAGCAACGGCAAATTCCTGTTGCCGATCTATGACCTTAATCTGAACAAGGAGAAGAAATGATGTTCCGCTTTTTCAGTATATTATCCTGTGCATTGTTTCTGGCGGCGGCGACTGCCGGTTGCGGATACAAGATCGGCTTTATCAAACATCCGCAGCTTGACAGTATAGCAGTAGCCCCGGTGATAAATGAAACCGAAATCTACAATGCCGCATCTGACATGCGTATGATGATGAGCGAAGCCATCATGCAGGACGGCACATACAAACTTTCCGATTTGCGTCGTGCCGATGCCATACTCTACATAACAGTTCAGAATATCGCTTTCGGCGAAGCTGTCCGGGCAACGGTTGAAAATGAAGTTGAATACCGCCCCGATGAATGGCGGGCATTGATGATTGTTACCTACAAACTCATTGTGCCGGGGCAGGGAAAACCGTTGCTTTCGGGCAGAAAAGAGGGGCATATCCGTTTTCAAGCCGGAGCTGATGTGGAAAGCGGCCGTCTGCGGGCAGTCCGTCAAGTATCTTATGTGACCGCACAGAAAATCATCCAGTCCATAACCGAAGGCTGGTAAGATCGCAGAAAAATTCAATTACCTCAAAGAATAGATTTTTTTACAAACAACCAAGGAGTTTTTATTTATGAAACATAAACTTTTACTGTTGGGTATTGCCACGGCAACGGTACAATTTTTTACAGCATGTAATTTGTTTGAATGTGGTAAAAGTGAAACTGTCCCCGTCATCCAATCCGCACCGGCCAAGGCAGTTCCCAAAGCAGAGAAAGTTAAATACCGGGCTCCCAGACTGGAAAATGCCAACTCCTGGACAATGGTCGTAGTGCCCGATGTGCAGGGGTACAGCAAACTCCGCCGCAATTACGGCATTATGGAAATCATGAATGCCTGGATCGTGGATAACCGCGAAAAGATGAATATTCAGCAAGTGCTGTTCACCGGCGATTTGACCAACCGCAACGACCTTGAGGTGGTGGAACCCGGCAGAAATGACCTGATAAGTGATGAACAGTGGAAGGCGTTTTCCAGAGCCGTCGAAAGACTTGACGGCGAAGTGCCATACATTCTCTGCACCGGCAATCACGATTACGGCAAGCGTTCGGCAGAAAACCGCAACTGCTTTATGAGCAAATATTTCCCCACCGACCGCAATCCGCTTTCCCGCCGGCAGCTGGTGGCGTGTGCATCCAACTCATTCGGCATAACAACGTTGGAAAATGCGGCTTATGAATTTACCGCTCCGCATCCGGACAACCGCAAATTTCTGGTCTTCAGCTTGCAGTTTGCCCCCACCGATGAAATTTTGACCTGGGCAAAGAAAATTGCCGATCAGAAACGCTTTGCCAATCACTTCGGCATTGTGCTGACCCACTCTTATCTGGCATGGACGGGCAAACGCATTGAGAAAGAAAAATATGTTTTAAGCAACAACGGCGGCAACAGCGGCGAAGAAATTTTCCGGAAACTGGTTTATCCGGCAAAAAATATCCGCATGGTAGTTTGCGGCCACATCGCATCGCCTGACAAATGGGAACGCGGCATCTCTTTTTCCATGGATAAAAATGCTTCCGGCAAAAGCGTTGCCCAGATGGCGTTCAATACGCAAGCCATCGGCGGCGGCTGGCACGGCAGCGGCGGCGACGGCTGGTTGAGATTGCTTGAATTCATGCCCGACAAAAAGACGGTCAAAGCCCGCACATTTTCGCCCCTGTTCGCAATTTCGCCCTCCACGCGGCATCTGGCATGGAAACACGATAATTTGAGTGAATTTACCTTTACCGTGGAATAAAAGAACCCGGTATGGTACACCTGTATGCCGCCCGCTTGCCTCGGCGTAGGATAACGAAGACGAACCGTATGCGGTGGACTTATTCTTCAAACTCGGCGAACAGCGGCAGATGGTCACTGCCGGGAAATTTTATCACCCTGAAATCTTTAAGTTGTAATTCCGGCGAATACAATATATAGTCCAGTTCCTTTGCCGGATTGCGTGCCGGATAGGTGTTCTGATGTGATTTATTGGCGGTACGGAGGCGGGTTTTCCGCAGAAAACGGGTCAATTCTTTATTGCCGCTGAAGGTGTTGAAATCGCCGCAAATAATGTACTTTTCTCCCGGTTGGATTTGATTTGCCAGATATTCAAGCTGTTTTTTGCGGACTGCGGCGGTCAATGCCAGATGCACCAGCATTATATTTATATTGTTATATACGCTTTTAAGTATCAGCCGTTTGGCTCCGCAGGGCATAAAATCTGCTTCTTCACGCTGTGCGGCTCCGTTACGGATAAATAAGGCATTGGTCTGATGACGGCAGTATGGCAGTTTGGATAAATATGAACCGGGGGCGTATTTGGTGTAAAATCTGCCGTTGAGCGGACTTTGAAGCAGCTTTGCAAGTTCGGCGACCTGACTTTTTCCACCGGTACGCATACTGCCGTTATCGGTTTCCAGAAAACCCGCCGCATCCGGTGAATAATGCCGTACCAGATGGACTATGGCGTTGAAATAGCGGTCGGAAGTCCGCAAATAACTGGCGGCTCCGGCGATCAACTGCCACTTGCTGCCCGGCGAACCGGTTCCGTAGGCTATATTATACACCAGCAGCCGCATGAAAATTCACTCCACGATCATATCGACTTTGCCATCTGCCAGATGAGCCTGAACCCTTTCGCCGCGGGTGAGTTTGCTTTTGACATCGGCAACGGTGTTGTCGGCTTTGAAGATCATGGCAAAACCCCGTTTCAGGACATTCATCGGATCCATGGTGTCGATTTTGGCTTGAACGGCATCGAGGCGTTTTTCGGTACGCAATATATAATTGTGCCATGCGTGTTCGAGTTGCATGGATATATCGTCAAGTTTCTGAAATTTATTTTGCAGAATATATTCCGGATTATGAAACATCTTATGCCCGGCGATTTCTTCAATATGGCGGCTCTGCTTGAGGTAAATATATTCCCAGCGGCGGCAGAGCTGCTGAAATTTGCGGTCAAGACCGTCTTGTATGACACCAAGTTCCGGAGCGATCAATTCCGCCGCCGCACTGGGCGTGGGAGCCCGCAAGCTGGCAACAAAGTCGGCAATGGTAAAATCCACTTCATGCCCGATGGCACTGACTACCGGCACCCGGCTGGCGGCGATGCTCCGGGCGAGGGCTTCGGAGTTGAACCCCCACAAATCTTCCATGGAGCCGCCGCCGCGGGTTATCACCAGCACATCCGGCTCATTGCCGGGGCGGTTGAAAAACTCTATGCCCCGCATGACAAACTCATCACAGCCGTTGCCCTGTACCTGACTCGGGTATATTTTTACATGTACATAAGGAGCCCGGCGGCTGATTATATTGACAAAATCGCGGATCGCAGCTCCGTCGGCACTGGTTATAACGCCCACAGTGCGGGGCATTTTCGGCAGCGGCAGTTTGCGTGATTGCTCGAACAGACCTTCGGCGGCGAGGCGGTTTTTGATTTCTTCAAACTGATGCTGAAGGGTTCCGGCCCCGGCAATACGCAGATTTTTTATGTTGAACTGGTATTCGCCGCGCTGGGCGTAAACCGAAAGTTTACCGTATGCTTCGATCTGCATACCGATAGCTAAATTCATTCTGCGGGCGAGGTTTGCACCGTTGAAAAAGGTACATTTGAGCTGACAGTTTTTATCTTTGAGCGTTAAATAAACATGCCCGGAACTGTAAATATTCATCGTGCCGATTTCGCCGCCGAGCCAGAAAGGCATCAGGCTGTTTTCCACCAGCTCCCGCACGGCGGCGTTGACTTCGGTAATGCTCCAGATGGGTTCATTGCGGTTCATGCGATAATGCTCCAGAAAAATCTTAAAACTTCCACGGTTATTTTATTTGACCACAAAAAGATGTAATCGACCGAATAAAAGAGCAGTAAAACCATGCCGATCATAAAACCTTTGCCCACTTCCGAAGAATAGACTTTGTGCATGGGCAGGAGTTCGGCGATCACGCTTCCGCCGTCAAACCCCGGCACCGGAGCAATGTTTATGCAGAACAAGACTAAATTGAGCTGGGCAAAAATCAGTGTAAACGGCAGAACAAAATCCAGATCAAGTTTTCCGGCGATCAGAAAAGCGATCACACCGCAGAGGAACAACCCCAGATTAGCCCCCGGTCCGGCAAGCGATACAGCAATGCGTTGGCGTTTGCTTAAAACAGTTGGATTCACCGGCACTGCTCCCCAGCAGAAACCTAAAATCAACAGCATGATTATACTGATAACGCCCATTTGCTTGAGCGGGTTCAGTGTAAGGTGTCCGGCATCGGCGGCGGTAGTATCGCCGCACTTTTTCGCCATCCAGGCGTGGCAGAACTCATGCACACAGACCGAAAAACCCACGGCGATTATCACCGAAAAAAAGAGCAGAGGGTTTTTATATATATTTGTAATAAATAAATTCATTGCTGCTCAAGACCTTATTCAGCATCGTCATCCGGCGGAAAACCGATTCCGACCGGGTAATAGCAGAACACCGGCTGTTCGGCGGGATGCTTGGCAAGCAAAGCATCAACGGCACTTTGCAGGAGATCATCGGCTACGATGACTTCGATCTTGACTTCATCGGCGGCAAGTACACTGCCGGGATTGCCGAAAACTCCGGGAACCATTCTCTGACCCCGTCCGGCAGTTTCCCACGAGCAATGAGTGTAATGACCAAGCCGCCCGGCACCGGCTTCGAGAACAGCGTTGCGGACAGTGGCGGCTTGAGTGGCGGGTACATAGAAATCAAGTTTGTAATATTGTTTCATAAAATCAACTCCTTTACAGCGGTTAAGATTGCAATTTCCACAATAAAGTAACACCAAAAAAAGTATATTCAAGGTAAAAAAAGCAATTTTAAAGCTGTAAAAAGCATTTTTTTTAAAAAAAAGTACCAAAATTACGCTTTTGAGGTTTGACAGCAGAAAAAATGCAGTTTACATTAGGTTGGAGTGATAGACTTTAAGCGATGGGAGAAACGCATGAAAAAGCAAATTAAGCGTTTTACACTTGTAGAAATATTGATGGTAACCGGCATGATCTGCCTGATAGCGGCACTGATCGTAGTAGCTTATAACGGCGTGTACCGCAGTTGGTCAAGCAAAAACACCGTAGCGACCATGAAGGCGGCACATCTGGCACTGGATAGATACATGCTGGAAAATAATACTTATCCGGTACAAAGCTGGAATAGCGGCACTGGCGGGTATTTGCGTTTTGCCGCCAACAGTTCCGATCCGGCGATCGCCAAACTCGCTGCCGATCTGCTTCAGGCGGGAGCCCCGTACAGTTATGAACGCTCCAACACGGTAACACTGTACGATGACTTCGGGCCCAAACCGCCGGGGAATTACCATGCACTTTATTATGTTTTCCCGTACGGCAACACCAACAGTTTTGCCATTATGAGCATGGGCAAAAATGGTGAATGGGGCGGTGATGACGATATAATCTATCTGCCGGTCGGCGACAGAAACCATAATTTAAAGTCCGGTTTTTACCTGTGTTCCATAGAAGATTCAAACGGCGATATAGAAAATTACGGCGAGCTTGAACCCCTTGCCCAGTAACAGAAGGATATAACCATGAATAAGAATCCAATCAACAGGATGCACTATACCATCGTTGAAATGATGATGGTCATAGCCGTGTTTATGATAATCCTTTCCATGGCGATCGCCGCCTGGGTCGGTACCGGCAGTCAGGCAAAAACCCGCAATGCGGCACGGGAGTTGAGTGCGTTGCTGAATCTGGCACGCTCCAAGGCCATTGCCGAGCGTACCAATGTAGGGATCCTGCTTTCCACCAACGGCAGTTCGTCGCCTTCAACGGAGTTGGCATCTGACAGTGCAAGCAATGATCCGAATCCCTATCCCAACGCCGCGGCGGCACGAATTTATTATTGCGAAAGCAACGGTACCCGTACCGGATATATGGATTTTGAAGATTGGCACCGGATGCCGGTCGGCATAACCTTTGATTTTCCAGGCAGCTTCAACAATCTCTACAATTCTGCCACACGGGCACCGGATACTACGGCATGTATTGTTTTTGACCGGATGGGACGGGTGGTCTATCAGCGGAATCTTTCCGTGTACAATGGAGGTTTCGGAATAAGTGTGGTTGCCGGGAGTACACAGCAGAATTCAATTACGGCAGACTCCCCGTATTATATAATATCGGTCAATCCGTACACCGGCAGGATAACTTCAAAGTTTATTGAGAATTAACCAAACTGATAAAGGAAGTAGTATTTATGAAAATCAGAGTTTATCATTTCAATTTGATTGAAATTATCCTGACAGTTGCAGTGATAACCTTTGGTGTGGCACTTATTCTCGGTATGCTTCCCAAAGGTTTGAGTGCGGCACGCAACACTGCCACATTGAGTTATGCTTCAGAAGTCATGGAGCAGACCGGGCAGTATCTGCAGCAGGCAAGCATCAATAACCAGACAAGTCATGTACCGACATCGCGAGCGGCTGACAGTGTACTTGACAACAGCAATATTGTCGATAATTATATGCGGCTTATTGCCGGCAGTCAGCCTTCTTCCGGCGGGCTTCCCCCCAATGAAGTTTCCAGTGTGCCGAACAATTTTCAGGCTACCGGTATTCACGGAGTTTACCGTTACACCCCCAGCGACGGGGTGTATGTGATCGTTATCGGCAATACAGAAATTGTTGACGGCGAGCCGGAAACCAATGTAGTATTTTCCGGGGCACTGCGGGTATGGAGCGATACGACTCCGGTCAGATATATGGCGTTGAACAATCACAACTCCGGCAGCCATGCCGCCGGAACCGATTGCAACTGCGACCCCGGCAGTCAGAGTAATTACACTGTAAATAACAATATCAATATCCGGACAGTGCATATGGAGTTGAGTTACCCATTATCCAAAGAGTATGCCGCCCGCAGTAAAACATATTACAGTTTTGATGTCAACTGATAAACGGAAGAGTGGTGAATTATGAAAATGCAAAGAAAAAACTTTACACTCTTTGAATTGCTGATTTCAGTCGGGTTGCTGGTGATCTTGGCGGTCGTGCTGTTGCGGACACTGGTGCTGACCACTGATTACTGGAAGTATTCAGCGGAGCAATCCGAAGTTTACAACGATGCCAAGATGATCATGGCACAGCTCAACAGCGATATATCCAATATGCTTTACAGACGCTCCGTGTCGCAGGCAACGACCACCAGCGAAGTTGCCATACCGCTTTATTCATCGCATTTGAACAATGTAACATATACTTGGATGCGTAATCCGTTTTACGGCAGTAACGCCACATTCGGCTGGTGTATCGGCATGGTTACGCGGACCGATATGCAGATCGCTCAAAGCGGCACTGCCGGCAGTGTCAGCACAACCGATAGTATGAATTTGGATCATTCCAATATCTGCAAAGTGGTGTATGTATTCTATCCTCCGGCATTAAGCGGCAATGCCCCTTTCAACAGCAGTAATAATATACCGGGAGCCAATAACGGTGTGCTGGTACGCGGATATGTCAATGAAAATGTCAACAGTACCGGTCTGGAAAGCGGCAGTCACTATCTCTCCGGCGGGCGGAGTCTGCAAAACTTTTACGAAGGAGCCATGCCGTCGTACAATACGGCAACTGCGGTTCAGATGGCTGACGGAATAATTGAATTCCGGCTTGATCCTTACAGTTACAATTCTTCCAGCCGGACATTTTCCGCAGTCAGTACTACTTCCAATGACGGTATGAGCAATGTGGATGTTTTGCGGCTGACTCTGACCATGATGCCGGTGGAAAAACTCAATGAATACCGGGATATGGTCAATGATAATAGTGTTTCTGCGGCTGAACGGGAAGCGTATTTTAATAAACACTCCCGCAGATTTACCAGAACATACTGGGTAAACCGCATGGCTTTTTGAGGAGAGGAGACAGGATAAATGAAAAGATTTTACAGCAGAAGACCGTCCGAAGATGGTGTGGCTCTGATATTTGCATTGGCAATGCTGGCATTGCTGCTGATAATGCTGATCGGTTTTTTGGCTTCAGGCATACTTGAACAGCGTATAGCATACAGTTACCGCGATGATGTCGGTTCGCGTCTGCTCGCCCGCAGTGCCATGGTGCGTGTACTGGCACAGTTGCGGAATGCTACTGATGATATGCTTTTTATCCGCAACGGCTCGTCGGAAGCCAATATCATGACACCGCTGGTTTCCATAAGCAATATCGGTACTCCGAACCGCTCGGGCAGTGAACCGGCAGCATCGGTTACTGACAGCAACGGTAACCCCCGTTATGCCTACAAAGCATTGAAGCCGCTGCTGAAAAAGTATTTCGGGCCTGATACCTCCGGCAATGTGGAAGATAACTGGGAATGGAGCAACTGGCTGCCGCAGGGAACGGGGGCCCCAAATATGTACTATCCGGAATGGATATATTACTATCAGCGTTCAAACGACGGCGGCAGTAATGATTATCTGACCGGCAGAATGGCTTATGTGGTGATTCCAAATCTGGGGCTGAATTTAAGTCAGTTCGGTTCCGGCAATGACCGCAACGGCGTGTATTATGACGAACTGCCGCAGGACGCATTTCTGACCGCTGACGGCAGGAGCCGTTTGAGCCGTCTAACTAACTGGCTTTCGCCGGATATATTGTTGGGGAACCCCGGATTGTATTCAAACAGTTCAACAGTGAACAATACCACAAATTCTGCCAACGGTAACTTTAATTTTGCCCAGTTGGATATAATCAACTCCGGCAATACGGTCAAAAACTTCTTTTCCGGTTCGCTGGGTGGAGTTATGAACAGCAACACAACTCCCGGAGATTACCGGGAGTTTGCCACGCTTTTCCTGACCGGCGATGACCAGGAGTATCCGGCAAGAGCTTACGACGAAACCGACCGTCAGAAAACCGGTACAACTTTGCAGATTTTTCCGTCCGAGGCAACACACTCTGTCTGGGAAACATTTATAACCACTAACTTTGATATTACCGGAGATCAAGCCAATCAGGTTGCCGCCAACATTGTGGACTATATTGATGCGGACAATATCCCGACTTCGAATGTGGCGGCAGCCAGTTGGAATACGACAACAACACACCCGACTTACACCGGTAACGAAAAAACACCGTATATCAACCAGATAGTACCGGCGTTTGAGCTGACCGGTAAATATACTGAAGAAAAGGGTTCTGCGGCAGATGGTATGCAGTCCGTTACCCGGAAATTAAGTTTTACACATAAGGGTAAAATATATGTGGAACTGATAAATATTTATCCCGAAGATTTGAGCAATGTCCGTAAAATCGTAATAAAAGATGTGTCTTTTGCACTTAAAGGTGAAGTTCGCTGGGGTACTGCGTCGGGAACTGTATTTGCACCGGCTACGACCGGCGACAACAACAGCGGGGAAATTTCTCAGACTTTCAGTAAGGATCAGATTGAAATCTCTACCGGAGACGACACCGACATAACTGTATCTGCCAACGGCTATGCTGTTGTGGCGGCTGATGTTACCTTCAGTGGTTCAATTGCCGCCGTCAGCGATACACGGGATATGTCAACAAGTGTTACTCCGGCGGCAGATGTTAATTTGAAAGTCAAGGACTTCAAATTTGAGCGTGCTGTATTGCTGGATAAAGCCGGCAACGGTCTTGATTTTGTCAAAGGTATGACCGTGCCGGATGGCGAACGCAATTTTATCGGAACAGTGGAAACGGATGATCCGCTTACGCCGGATCATCGCAATGCCTGGGTATTCACCGGCAGTACTTCTACAATGACATCTACAGCTTATGCTGACTTTCAGGTCAATGACCCCCGTTGCAATTTAACCGGAGATAATTGGGAAATAGACTTTGTCAAGGACAAAGCCGCCGTAACTCAACATACTGAATTGGCTTTGGGAGGAAAAAATAAGAATTCCAAGCCCCAAAATGACGATTTGACCAAAGAGCAGGATCTGGAACCGGAGGAAGATCCGGCAAAGATCTCCGGAGCTTATATCCGCAATGGAGCTATGGCGTCGATTTTTGAGTTCGGTTTGATCCACCGCGGCAAGCCGTGGCAGACTTTTAACTTGAGAAGCACTCCGGCTGATCCGGATTTGAACACTGCAACACCGGAAAAACTGACTTATTTGCAGGATGCCAAGATATTGGAGCGTTATCGGTTCGGTACGGTAAACGATGCCCCCAGGTTCAATGTCAATCACCCGGCGAACATGACCGGGGCGTTTGCTCCGCTGGTTGAAGGTTTGGAGTACAACACTCTGCCCGGTTTGACCAAGACCACGCTCGATGATAATGCCAAGCGGGATTTGCGGCTCTGGCTTGCCAACAAGTGCTATAAAGCCGGAGGTGATAACCCGACTGCCAATACCGCAGAGTGTTACAACCGTTATGTACGCCACAGCGAAGTGGTCAATGTTATAACCGACTGGGCATTGAATTCGACTCATTCGCCGATAAGAACCAATCCGACCGATGCGGCGATCGAAGAGCTGGTTGCCAAGATCGTGCCGCTGGTGCGTTTCGGCGAAATGTACGAGTATTACACCGTTTTTGCCGTAGCACAGACTATCAAAGATTTCGGCGGCACGATCTATCGCTACAATAACAGCGGCAACTTGCAGTCTTACAGTGCAACAGCCGGAAGATGGGATGCCAATGTGGATATGATAACCAGCGAAACCTATCTGGTGGCACGCATCCGGCGGACGATCCAGTGTCAAACATCTGACAATAATAAAATCCGCAAGAGTTGTCTGTGGGGTCAGCACAGCACAGATTGCACAAAAAATGTGCAGGTGCTTGAGTGCTACACAGTAAACCCTGATTGATAAAACCATACCGCAGATGGCGGTGGTAAAAGGCGTATGCGGTGTAATGCCAGCTGACAGCATCCGGCGGCAATGCAAAATCCGTTGATTACCGTTAATTACCGTTACACTCCGTTATGCAGTTTTTATACTGCCGGCCGCCTGCCGCACCGAAGTATCAGCGGAGGCAAACTGTATGCAACGGAAATGGCGAAAAAAAGTTGGTTTTTTTGCTTGAAAAAGGGCTTTTTTATTTGGGAAAAACGGCTTTCGGGTGTATATTTCTTTCATGTATATTTATAGGTGAAAAATCAACTTTTAAACGCTTTATGGTGAACGCATGAGTGAAATAGAACATCACGATTTTCCAATCAATATTCAGGACATCATGCATACTGCTTATCTGCAGTATTCTTTGAGTGTCAATGTCGGCCGTGCCATCCCGGATGTCCGCGACGGGCTCAAACCCGTGAACCGCCGTATCCTTTACGCTATGAAAAAACTCGGCTTGACCAAATCCCACGGCTACACCAAGAGTGCAAAGGTCGTCGGGGAAGTTATCGGTAACTATCACCCCCACGGCGACAGCTCCGTTTACGATGCCATGGTGCGTCTGGCACAGCCGTTCTCACTGCGTCAGCCGATGGTCGATGGTCACGGTAACTTCGGCAGTATTGACGGCGACCCCGCCGCCGCCTACCGTTACACCGAGTGCCGTCTGGAACGCCTCGCTGAAGAAATGCTCGTGGATCTGGAAAAAGATACTGTTGATATGATGCCCACCTTCGACGAATCCAATGTCGAACCGACAGTTCTGCCCGCCCGTTTCCCCCAGTTGCTGGTCAACGGTACCACCGGTATCGGGGTGGGGATGGCTACGAGTATTCCCACACACAATCTGGCGGAAGTCATCAACGCCACTGTAGCTCTGCTCGACAATCCCAAGGCAAGTGTCGAAGAACTCATGCGGCATCTGCCCGGGCCGGACTTCCCGACCGGGGCGATCATCCGCGGTATTTCTTCGATCCGCCAGTTCTATCAGACCGGCCGCGGCTCGATCAAGATGCGTGCCCGTGCCGAAATCATCGAAGACAACAACAAAGAACAGATCCTCATTACCGAAATACCCTACGCCGTCAACAAGGCTACATTGGTCGAAAGCATCGCTAATCTGGTGCGTGATAAACGCGTGCAGGGCATTACCGGTATCCGCGACGAATCGAGCATGAAAGCCGGTGTCCGCATCGTTATAGATGTCAAACGCGGCGTGATGGCGAGCGTGATATTGAATCAGCTCTTTGCTCACACCCAGCTGGAAACGACTTTCCCCTGTACCATGCTGGTGGTCGATCACAACCGCCCGCGGGTGATGAATTTAGCACAGGTTTTGCAGGCATATCTGGATCACCGCATGGAAGTATTGATCCGCAAAACCAAGTTCGACCTCGCCAAAGCCCAGGCAAGAGCCCACATTGTTGAAGGTTTCCTCAAGGCTCTGGATATTATCGACGAAGTTGTCAATACCATCCGCGAAAGCAAGACCAAGCCGGAAGCCAACGAAGCCTTGCAGAACAAGTTCGGTTTCTCCGAACTGCAGGCGGCGGCGATCCTGGAAATGCGTCTGCATCAGCTCACCGGCCTCGCCCGCGAAGAACTCGATGCCGAATACGCCGAACTCTGTGCTAATATCAAATACTACAACGAATTGCTCGCCAGCCGCGAAATGCGTCTGGGCGTGATCCGTGCCGATCTGATCGAAGTGCGTGATAAATACGCCGATCCCCGCCGCACCGAAATCACCACTGCCGACGGCGATCTGAATATTGCCGACCTGATCGAACGCCACAGCTGCGTGATAACCGTTTCCAACACCGGTTACATCAAGCGTGTTCCGGCGGCAACCTATCAGACCCAGCATCGCGGCGGCAAGGGCATCATTGCCATGAAGACCAAAGATGAAGATTATGTTGAACATCTCTTCAATGCTGACAGCCACGATCTGATCTTCTTCTTTACCGACCGTGGCTTCATGTACTGGCTGAATGTGTACGAAATACCCGAAGCCAGCCGCAGTTCCAACGGCAAGGCGATCGTGAATATGATCAAGATCGAACCGGGCGAAAAGATCCGTGCCATGCTGACGGTCAAGCCCGAAGAGTTGAGCGAAGAAAACAAATTCATGCTCATGTGTACCCGTCGCGGCTTTGTCAAAAAGATGCCGCTCAACCTCTTCAAGAACCTGCGTCGGGTCGGTTTGCGTGCGTTGGTCATTGAAGATGACGACGACCTTATCAGTGCCGCCATTTGCGAAAACGGCAACGAAGTATTGCTTTCCACCGCCAACGGTATGGCGTGCCGCTTTACCTTGAGCGACGAAGAACTCCGGCCGATGGGCAGAACCGCCCGCGGTGTAACGGGTATGCGTTTCAAGATCGAAGGCGACTATCTGGTGGCGATGACCGTTGTCCGCGAAAAACTCGATGACGAAGAAGCCCTCGAAGACGATGCAGAAATCGTGGAAACCGAAACTGCCGATGAGGGCGAAATCATCGAAAATGCCTCCGGCCCGCAGGTGCTGGTCGTTTCCGACGGCGGTATGGGTAAACGCTCGCTGGTATCGACCTACCGCAAGACCCGCCGCGGAGCCAAAGGTGTGGTCAGCATCAAACTGCGTGAAAACGAAAAGGTGGTCAATACCATTCAGATACAGGATGGCGATGAATTGCTCATCACCACCGAACGCGGTCAGCTCACCCGTATTCCGCTTGACGAGATCCGCACCGTCGGCAGAGCCAGCAAAGGGGTCAAGATCATGAACCTCAACGATGGCGACCGTATCACCGGTGCCGTGGCTCTGATCGAAGTCAAGGGCGAAGAAAAAGACGATGCCGAAACTGCCAATGACGGCAATGTGACGGATGCCGTCATTGCCGAAACAAGCTCAAATGACGGAGAAGTGACGGAATCTTCCGCCGAAGTGACGGATAATACCGAAGACTGAAAAGTAAGGTTGTAACGGTATGAATAAGGGCGTTTTCTCCTGGCGGGAGCTGTTGGCTCCACTGCGGGGAAAACGCCCGCTTATTGCCGCGATAGTCAATGCCACGCCGGATAGTTTTTCCGACCGGCACGGCACTCTGGATCACGCTGAACGCATAAAGTTCGCTTTGCAGCTGCTCGACGAAGGGGCGGATATTATTGATCTGGGCGGTGAATCCACCCGGCCGGGGGCGGCGGAAGTTGAGCCGGACGCGGAGTGGGAGCGGATAAAAGCTGTATTGCAGGGCATATTGTCTGAACGCCCCGGAACAATAATCAGCATAGATACCCGCCACAGCACAACAGCGGAAAAAGCTCTGCAAAATGGGGCAAAAATCATCAATGATGTCAGCGGTTTGACTTTTGATCGCAATATGGCAGAAGTGATTGCCGCATACGGCTGCGGATGTATTCTCACTCATTCTTCAGGCGTACCGGAAGTTATGCAGACAAGCGGTACAGTTATAGCCGGTAATACGCTGAAAACCGTCCGGCTGGGCTTGGGGGGAATTCTGGAAAATGCTTCCCGGCAGAATATAAAATCTTCCCAGATCATGCTCGACGTTGGTATCGGTTTCGGCAAGACGCGGGCGGGAAATTACGAACTTTTGCGGAACGCCGGAACTTTGGAAAAGGAGTTCGATTTGCCGTTCTGCTGGGGCGTATCAAGAAAAAGTCTGCTGAAAAGCGAGCCGGATACACTGGCTAAACGCATAGCAGGTTCGCTGGCGTTGGCGGTAAAACTCGCCGATGCAGATGTATCACTTTTGCGGGTACACGATGCGGCAATGACCGTTGCTGCCCTTACCGTCGCCGCAGAAATGGCGGGTAAATGATGGATTTTTTTGCCCGGGCAAAAGCCAAACATCTGAAACTGGGCTGCAGGGGCGAAGCGTTGGCAGTCAAACTCTACCGAAAGCGTAATTGCGAAATCATAGCCCGCAACTGGCGGAACAGTACCGCACATGATGGCTCCGGCGAGTTGGATATAGTATTGTTTGACGGCGAAACACTGGTCTTTGCCGAAGTCAAAACCCGCCGCAAACTGGATAATTATCTGCCGGGAGCCAACCTTTCTCCGGAACAGAAAAAGCGTATCTTGCGGGGTGCAAGAAGCTATTGCCGTATTAAGCACATAAGTAATGATATAAGCAAACGCTTTGATCTGGTGGAAGTCATCTATGATGGAAAACATTTGCATGATATTGCTTTGCACGAAAATTACATGCCCTTTTCCGCCCCGGAATTCTTGACACAGAATTGACCCCGTGATATATTAATAAAAGCCGTTCTTTCGCCCGTCAAGGGGAGTTCGGAAAAATTTATTGCCCGGAACTGCAGGTGAATCCAGTGAAAATCTGGAACTGTCGTGCAACCGTGAGCTGTTGAAAAAAAATTCTTTTCTAACCATTGAGAACAGAATTTTTTTCCAATCTTAAGGTCATTTATTTATTTGCGTTGCAAATAAATAAATGACAATAAAAGGTTTGGAAAAAGGTGATGGGGTTCCGCCGCCGCATAAAGCTATGGCGGGACAAGTTGGTACAGAGGAAAAGAACCTTTCCTGAAAAGGTTTTTTCCTTTTCCCCAAGTGTGCCCCACATACCCTTTGCAACAGCGAGCCGGATCCCTGCCGGGTACAATTGTGCACGTAACACAAAAGGAAAATTTTACGATGCAGACTTGTAAAAGAGTCCGTCGGGGTGCAATATTTTTGCACCGGAAGTTCCGGTTCACGCTGATTGAACTGCTGGTAGTGATCGCCATCATCGCCATACTTGCGGCAATGCTGATGCCGGCGTTATCCAGTGCCAAAGCCGCCGCATGGAGTGCAAATTGCACCAGTAACCTCAAACAGCTTGGTCTGGCAAACATACTTTACAGCGATGCCAATAAAAGTTTGCTGGTTCCCTACGCAATAGATATGATGGGGGCAAACAAAACCCGGTGGCACGGAACCAGCGAAAAATCAAGCAATGGTTCTGATGCCGATTACGATCCCGGCAAAGGGCCGCTGGCAGAGTATCTGGGCGGAACCGGACTGGTGAATCACTGTCAGGCATTTCTTGTGGAAAAGAAAGACCAGGGCTTTGAACGCGGTTGTGGCGGTTACGGGATCAATACGCTTATCGGAAAACTTCGTCCGGATGGCTGGGATTGGGCTGATTTTGCTTCCGGATTCCCGTTGCACAAGATAGATGATCCGGCCAAAACGATAATGTTTGCGGACTCGGCAATTACTGTGTACGGCGGCGGAAATTACGGCGATGGCGGTCTGGGATACAGTTCAAGTATAGAACCGCCCGACACCTGGGGGCCGGCACCGTCAATGCATTTCAGGCATAACAATCTGGCAAACAGTGTGTTGTGCGATGGCCATGTGGAAGGTCTGCCGATGATCGAAAGCAGTTCTGATAAATACAAAGAAATGCTTCTGGGCTTTCCATGTACAAACGACGAAGACGGCAGATACGAGCGGTTTCATCCGCAATATTAAACATTCAGGAAGCAATATGCAGAAGGGTAAAATGATTTTTTACAGTATGATACACCGCCTTAACGGCATGGCTTTTTATTGCAATAAAAAGCATTTTACTCTGATCGAACTGCTGGTGGTAATAGCCATTATTGCCATACTTGCGGCAATGCTTTTGCCGGCGTTATCCAGTGCCAGAGCTTCGGGGCGTACTGCGGTTTGCCGGAGTAATGTCAGACAGCTTGGTCTGGCACACTTGCTTTATATTGAAAACAATAACGACTGGTGCGTACCAGGCTATCTCGACAGTTCGTGGCAGTTGATATGGTGTGGAAAAAATATCAACGGTAAAATAGAGCCGCAGGGCGGTATCATGGATTATATGGCAGAGAGCCAAACGGCAAAATCCTGCCCGGAATTATCACAGGTACTTGATGAAAACGATATTTACAACAAAGGCAACGGCGGTTACGGTTACAATATTTCTTATATTGGCAACACGCCGGAACATTACTCTGCACCAAATAAATCAGCACATATAAGTTCGATAGCCAACCCGGACGATACGATTGCCTTTGCTGATTCGCTTTATATGCAAAATAACGGCACATTTACAGAAATGTACAGCATTACCGCTCCAGGCATGGCGTATTCGCCGGATATGAATTTCCGCCACAGCCAACACGCAGTTGCCGGTTGGCTGGACGGACATGTTACGACTGAAAAACTTTCGTTTTCGCTCAACGATAATTATAAAAAACATAATCTCGGCTGGTTCGGCAACCAGGACGATGCCGACAAACACTTTGACCGGGAGTAAGTTATGAAAAAACTTTTTCTGTTGATATTGTTTTCAAGTTTATATTGCTCCGGCAGTGCATCAGATTTCCGGGTGGTATCGTTATCTCCGGCCTTGACGGAAACGATCTCGCATCTCGGCGGCGAAAAATACCTTGTCGGCAGATGTTCGGCGTGTGATTACCCCGAAAGTGTAAAAAAATTGCCCGTTGCCGGAAAATTCGGCTTGCCCGAAATCGAACGGATCGTTGCCTTGAAGCCAGAATGGGTGATCGGCAACTCCTTTGCCAACAACAATGCAATAAAAAAACTCCGTCAGCAGGGAATTGCAGTGGATATTGCTCAAATCGCTACGGCAGAAGATTACATTTACTGGCTCAAACTCATCGGCAGTAAACTCAATCTCATGTCGCAGGCACAAGCGGCGGAAAAAGTTTTCCGGCAGGACGAAAAGTTTCTGCAAGGCCTCTCCCCGCTGCCGCTGAAAGTGTTGTGGGTGGTCAATGCCAAACCATTGATCGTTTGCGGCAAAGGCAGTCTGCCCGACAGCGTATTGAGAAGTGTAAAGGTCGAAAATGCCGCCGGCAGTGTGGAAAAAGAGTATTTCCGCTGTTCGGCGGAATGGCTGGCAACCGCACAAGTGGATCTGATGATCTGGAGCGTACCCGGTACGCCGGAAAAGACCGGCGGCTTTTTGCGGAATATATCAGCCGTAAAAAACAAACGGGTCATTCTGCTGGCAATGGATGACCCGATCTGCCGTCCGGGGCCGCGTTTTATGCCGTCGGTCAAAGCGTTGAGAAAAAAAATAGAACTTTTTTATAAGGCCGAAAAATGAAACGCAGTGTATTTTTTGAAATAATTCTGCCATTGCTTGTTCTGCTGGCGGCAATGCTCTTGAGCCTGACTTGCGGCAATGCCCAAATCAATTGGCAGAATTTAACGCATGATGCAGTTTTTGAACTGCGTCTGGTGCGGATCGCCGGAGCGTTGACCGTAGGTTCATCGCTGGCGTTGGCAGGATTGGTTCTGCAAGCGGTACTGCGTAATGTTCTTGCCGAACCCTTTACGCTGGGGATTTCCGGCGGTGCCGGGGTGGGTGCGGCAGTGGCAATAGTGCTTGATTTACAGCTTATATGGTTTCCGGCAGTACCGGCAATGGCGGGAGCGGGAGCGTTGCTGATGCTGGTACTGGTACTGTTGACAGCCGGAAATAAAAGTGCCGAAAATCTGCTGTTGAGCGGAGTCATCGGCGGTACTGCCGCATCGGGGGTGTTGATGTATATAGTCAGCGTTGCCGATAAGGAAGATCTTGCTTCGATAACATGGTGGATGCTGGGCGATCTGCAAAGCGTAGATACATCAATGCTGAAGTGTGCCGGATTTTTCACATTGCTTATGGCAGCTGTTTTCCGCATTACCGCCCGCGAACTCAACGCCGTGGCAATGGGCGATGAAATGGCATGGGGCATGGGGGTAAACAGCAAACGTTACACATGTTTATTTATCGTAACAGCCAGTCTGCTGGCGGCACAGACCGTGGCATTAGCCGGGATCATCGCTTTTGCCGGATTGATCGTGCCGCATCTTATCAGAATGTGCTACGGCAGTGACCACAACCGGACAGTGATCCCGACCGCGTTATGGGGCGGGGTGTTTCTGGTACTGTGCGACTGGCTTTCACGCATTGTTCATAAAGTTCACGAACTGCCGATCGGGGTGCTGACTGCGGCGGTCGGCGGCGGCTTGTTTATATACATACTCAATTTCAGACGGAGGCAGTTATGATATTGACCGCAGAAAATCTTGCTTTCGGATATAACGGACGGCGGCTTTTTTCGGATATTTCCGTAACATTGACTCCCGGCAGACTTTATTCGCTCGCCGGGCCCAACGGCTGCGGCAAAAGCACTTTGCTGAAAATCATGTGCAATTACCTAAAACCGCAGAACGGGTGTGTAAAACTTGACGGCAAAGCTATTGAAGAATATTCCTCTGCCGAGCGTTCACGCCGTATGGGGGTGGTGTGGCAGTCCACAGATCCCGGACTGGATTTCAGCGTACAGGAAATGGTGCAGATAATTTCTTCGGCACGCTTTCCCCGGCTCGGAAATATCACTGCAAGCGATAAACAACTCATTTACAGCAATCTGGAACGCTTCGGCCTGCTGGAAAAACGCCAACAGCTTTTCAGTACGCTTTCCGGCGGCGAAAAACAACAGCTTGTGCTGGCGGCGGCGGCAACGCTGGAGCCGGATATACTGCTTTTGGATGAACCAGCCAGTGCATTGGATCCGGCAAACCGCAATCTGGTTTATAATTTTCTGGCAGAATACGCCAAAGACCACACCGTATTGGCGATCACGCATGATCTGGCAATGCCCTGCCGGGGCGGCGGGATGCTGTTACTGCTGGATAAAGCCGGCAATTTTTATTCCGGAGAAGCAGAAAAACTCCTGAACAGCGAACTGTTAAGCAAAATTTACAACACCCCGACAACAGTAGAAACCACATCAACCGGCAAAAAAAGAGTATTCTTCGATTGATGTTAGATGCAATATATTTTCGGCAGTTGCATCATATTATTTCTTATGAGAAAAATACCGCTTAAATCTTGCGATAGTGTTTGACAATTTGTTGTTTATACAATATATTAAATCCTGTCACTTATAAAGAATAGTAGCATGGAAGAAATCCGGCAGAGCCGCAGAGCTTAAACGATGCTTTATAAAACTGCAAAATTGCAATGCTGAACCGGAGATTTTTGAATGATCGAAATTAAAGATTTATCATTACAAGGATATACTTTTATTGACTTGTTTGCCGGACTCGGCGGGTTCAGACTCGCATTGGAGTCTTTGGGGGCAAAGTGTATTTATTCCAATGAGTGGGATATTCATGCCCAGGAAGTTTATGCTGCTAATTTCGGCGATGTTCCTGAAGGTGATATTACGAAAGTTGATGAAAAGAAAATTCCGAACCATGATATTTTATGTGCCGGGTTCCCATGTCAGGCATTTTCTATAAGTGGCAAACAACGGGGGTTTGAAGACAGCCGCGGGACTCTTTTTTTTGATGTTGCACGCATTGTAAAAGAAAAAAGACCTAAAGTTGTTTTTATGGAAAATGTAAAAAACTTTGCAATGCATGACAATGGTAAAACATTACAAGTCGTCAAGGCAACCATGAGCGAATTGGGGTATAACTTTTTCTGCAAGGTGTTGAATGCGGTAGATTATGGTATTCCGCAGAAGCGGGAAAGAATTTATATGGTCTGTTTCAGAAAAGATGTTGTGATCAGGCAGTTTGATTTTCCCAAACCTTTTCCTCTCACAAAGCATGTTGAGGATTTTCTCCTTACAGATGAATCAGCAGTTGAGACGCTTTATGTAAAAAGACCTGATACTTTCTATAATGAGGTTCAAGATGATCGTTACAGCACTTCATCGATCCGGTTGGGAATCGTTAATAAAGGCGGTCAAGGCGAACGGATTTACAGCACTAAAGGAATAGCTGTAACTCTTTCAGCCAATGGGGGCGGAGCATTTGCAAAAACCGGAGGCTATCTGGTAAATGGCTCTCCGCGGAAACTTCATCCCCGTGAATGTGCCAGAATCATGGGGTATCCAGATACATACATAATAGCCCGGAAAACTAATCAGGCGTATAAACAGTTTGGTAATTCAGTCGTAGTTGATGTTTTGCAGTTTATAGCAATCGAAATCGGCAAAGCCCTGCAAGGCAAGAGCGTAATTGAAAAACCATCCATTATATACAAACAGCAAGTACTTAATTTGGATTTTCAATAATTTACTTCAGACAGGCAATGAATTCCGGAATACTCAAACCTTGTACGCCTGATTTTATATTGATGGAGAAAATAACATTGGCGTTGAATGTATTTGATAATTTGCGTATTTCGTACCTATTTCCACTGCGGGAGAGCCTGTATTCTCGGTCAGCAATAACAAACCGCTGATTATGCAAATCATCATTGGATGAAATAAACAAATTTCTGCCTTCATACAAAATATTCATTACGGAAAAGTTATCTTGCAAGTATTTTTCAACCAGTGGCATTATTTTTTTTCCGACAGTTGCGGAACCACTTCGTTTTGTCCGGTATTTTGCCGTAACAATAAAAAAATCTGCGAATTTTTCTGTATGCAATATTGTATTGTTATTGGTGATTATAAACCGGACATTTTTATCTTTGTAATGTTGAACGATCCAGTCTGTAAAGACCTGTGAGCAATCTGTAAAATAAATATCTTTACCGGCAGTCCCCGCTTCTTTATATTCTTCAAAAAAATCATTCATATGATTTATAATGGCAGAAGCGTGAGAGTTTAAAGGCGTAGTATTTTGTTTACTGTAAGCGAATGTGCCGCTTTCAATATCAGGCAACAGGACAAACTGACCGCATTGAGCCGGGCACTCTTTAGCTTCTATATAAAACTCATCTTTGCTTTTTGTGATAACTTTTATGTCTGATTTTGTTGAATCAGTACCGCCACAATGCCTGAAACCGGCATATTGCCCAAAGGTATTATTCAAATAATCAGTACTGTTGATTTCAAATTTTTCCCATGAGGTCATGTTGTACTCTCCTTGAATGCGACATACTTTGGGTAGTTGCATCTCCCTGTTTAAGGGGTTATAGATTTTTCATAATTTCGTGTAATGATATGTTCAGAGCATTGGCGATTTTTTGTATATTTACTAAACTTACATTGCGTTCTCCACGCTCGATTCCGCCTATATAAGTTCGATGTAAATCTGATTTTTGGGCTAAAACTTCCTGGGATAAATTTTGAGCAATCCGTAATTTACGGACTCTGATTCCAAATTTTTTGCAAATATCCATTAAAAAATCTCCGGTTTTATTAAGTGTAATATAACAGAAAGATGAGCTTATGTCCACAGACTATAAGTATCATTTATTGAAGAAAAAACTGAAAACTGCAAAGCACTGTGCATAAGATGGTATTTAATTTTACAAGATGATAAAAAAGTCCCCTGACAACAATATATATGCAGTCAGGGGACTTAATTATAATAAAACTGAATTAATTTCAAAACTCCTCAAAAGTCGTCAAAAGCATAACCTTCGTTCCTTTCACCGGACTCAAGGTTTTGCTCTTTGCCTTTGTTTTGAATGACTTTTGAAATCTCCTCAACTTTTTGTTTTATTTTGCCGCAGGCTGTTTTGGGTTGTTTTTGTTCGGGCGGGGACCCCGGCGGCCCGGCATGGGCATTTTCAGCAGCCGTTTCAGCTCGCTTTCGATAAGTTTGGCGGAATTGGCCTCTTTTTCGGCGAGTTCCGCACGCAGTTTTTTCAATTCAGCTTCAGCTTTGGCGATCTGCTCTTTCTGCAATTTTACTGTGGCGTTGAAATCCGCTTCGATGCGTTTGAGCAATTCATCTTTCAATGCCTGCCGCTGTTCGGCGGGCATGACCTTATAGGCATTTATCAGCACCATTATTTCAAAACGCCGCTTACGGGATTCGGCAAATCCCGCCCGCTGTTCCGGAGTTATTGCCGCCGGTTTCTCTTCAACTTTAGGTGCATAGACCGGCTGGGCATGTTTTATTACCGGGCGGCGTTGCGGCATATCGCGTTCGCCGCGACGGGGTACGGGAGTTTGTTCACGGCCATAGAGCGAAAACAGTGTTGCCGAAAACAACAGCAGACAAATGGTTTTTTTCATAACAGATCCTCATTATAAATGTTGAACATTTCAATATTCCAATCGGCACTTTTCCGAATGTCCTGCATCAGATTGCGGGCGGCATTTTCCCGCGGAGCGGCCTGATCCCATGCCAGAGTTACGGAGCTTTCTTCCAGCATCGCCGCAAAGCTCGCGGCATCGTCAAATATGGTATATTCTGCCGTTAGTACCGGAACTTCCCGGTCGGTCTGCCAGTGAAAAAATACCCCGGCGGCAGTCAGAAGCAATGCCGCCGCCGCTGCCGTGGGCAGTACTATAAATTTCA
The DNA here is from genome assembly GCA_015061885.1 of Lentisphaerota bacterium. Taxonomy (GTDB): domain Bacteria; phylum Verrucomicrobiota; class Lentisphaeria; order Victivallales; family Victivallaceae; genus SIG78. The sequence continues at coordinate 2,895 of SUVS01000002.1, read as the reverse complement.
GGCAGTTGAAACGCATTCTCTGCTGGTGTTTCCGCATCGAGCAGATCCGGGCAAAGCCGGGAATATCGTTGTTTATCACCGGTTCTGCGGCGAGAACGCTTTTTTGAAACTCCGCAAACTCCCGGCAGGCAGAACAGTTTTGCAGATGCTCCACTGCTGCCGGATCACCGGCGGCGGTTCCGGCAATGATCGCCATTTCGCAATCACTGCACGAAAAAATCTTTTTTTCACACTTTTCCATATATGACCTCACAGGCTCAAATTACGCCTTAAAAATTTCAAACAGTTGTGCATTCTGCCCAATGCCGTATTGATCGAGCACTTCTGTATTTCGGCAATTTCCTTAAAACTTAAATTGTTCTGACGCATTATAAAGACTTCTTTTGTTTCCGGCGGCAATTCCTTCAGGAGCTGTTCAAGTTTTTCGCTCAACTCCTTTTCTGCCAGTGCCGAAACCGGGCTTTCGCTGTTTGTCATCATCTCCGGCAGTTCGCCATCTTCAGTTACGCGTCCGATCTTTGAGCGGCTCTTTTCCCGCCGGAAGTGTTCCAACACCTGATTGCGGGCTATACGGAACAGCCACGCGGCAAATTTACCGTCCTCACGATATGCAGACAATTTGTTCATCACTTTGATCCACAGATCCTGAAAAACATCATCGGCAGTCATGCTGTCGCCATTGAGCATCCGGCTGATAAAGGCATAAACCGGCCGTCGGTAACGCTCAAAAAGCATTTCCAACGCTCGTTCATCACCATTTTTTGCGGCGGCGATCAACACATCGTCAGCCACTGGCGGTGAAGCATTATTGCCTGTTTCTATATTGCCCATAATCAATTTTTCCACTATATTTAATGCCGGTCAGAGCGGTTTTATTGTTGCACTAAAGTAATTTTATATCACAGTTTTTCTTTTGTGCCACGGTACAAAGAAAAAGTAGAACATATTCGGCAATGCCGTACTGTAAGTGGCCAGGGCATATCCCAACACCATACCGGTCAAGCCCATGTTGAGTTTGATCCCGAAAAACCAGCTGAAAAATATCCGGCAGACAAAACCGTCCAGCAACGCGATCACCAGCCCGAAGACCGCGTTGCCGATACCTTGCACAAAACCGTTGGTGCCTTTCATTATCAGCAGTGCCGGGTAGTGCAGTAAAAGCATGGCAACGATCGCCGGTGCCAGATTCAAAACTTCTTCATCGCCGGTGAAAAGCATAAAAAGTTCGCGGTTGAAAAAGTACATTATCAAACCGTATGCCAGAAAAAATCCGCCGCAGATACCCCAGGCATAATAAACGCCTTTGCGGATGCGTTCTATATTGCCGCTACCGATATTCTGCCCGACAATGGTCGATACCGCCATCATCACGCCCTGCGAGATCTTATTGGCAAATTCGTCAAGCCGCAAAGCAATGCCGAATGCCGCCGAAGCCGCCACGCCGAGCGAATTTATCAGCGACGCCACAAAGATCATGGAAATATTGATCGCCCCGAACCTTACAGCAAATGGTATGCCCAGCTTTATCAACGCCCAGGTCGCAGCTTTGTCGCACACAAAGTTTTTTGTCCGGAATTCAAAGCCGAAAACGCTTCTGCACCGGTAAATATATTCAAGAACCAGAATCATCGCCACTGCCTGACTGATGACCGTGGCCGCCGCCGCACCCGCCACACCCCAGCGGGAATACGCCACAAACAGAAGGTCAAGCAGTACATTCAAAATTGCCGATATAACAATAAATTTGAACGGCCGTATGGAATCGCCCACACCACGCAGAACTGCACTGGCGGCATTATATACATAAATAAAAAACAGTCCGCCGCCGCAAATATAAAGATACGCCGTGCCGCCGGAAAATGCTTCGGCAGGCACTTGCATAAGTTTCATAAGCCCCGGGGCAAGAATCACCGATAAAACCGACATTATCAAAGCCGTTATCATGCTCATAGTCAACAGCGAACCGATGGCAATATTGAGGCGTGATTTTTCGCCCTTACCGATAAGCTGCGAAACCATGACCTGTCCGCCGGTAGCCATTCCCATTCCGGTCATAGTCAGAAACATCACCAGAAAACCGCCGCTCATGACTGCCGAAATCCCCGCACTGCCGGTAAATTTGCCGACAATAAGCATATCGGTCATGCTGTACAACACCTGCAAAGCGTTGGAAAGCATGAACGGTATGGAAAATTTCAGCATGGGCTTGAACAAATCACCCCGTGTAAAATCCTGAATCAATGCTTCAGCCATAAAAAAACCTGTTTTTGATATTATTTCTGCATTTAATATAACACCAAAAAACTTCCCGGGCAGGTAAAAATCTGCAAAAAGCAGAAAAAAAAGAACTTTTTTTATTACAGAACTTGACAAAAGTCATTTTCAGCAGTAAATTAAAGAAGTGTTCCACATAAGGAATACGATTTATGTGCGCCCATAGCTCAGTTGGTAGAGCAAATGACTCTTAATCATTGGGTCCTGGGTTCGAGTCCCCGTGGGCGTACCATTTTTGATGTTAAGCGATCAGAGTCAGCTGGTCGCTTTTTTTTGTGCAAACGACAGTAAAAAGTCCGCTTGACGAGCTTACACTGCTTTTCTGATTTGAAATAAATTTCAATCAGAAAACCACTGATAAGCTCTGTCGCTTCGCTGTAAAGAGCGGATGTATCCGCCCTTTACGCGGACTTTTTTGCGGGGGTTGCCAGCCGGATAAACCGGCTGGCTCTTCGGCGGCAGGTGCCGCCTTGTCGAGTCCCCGTGGGCGTACTATTTTTGATGTTAAGCGATCAGAGTCAGCTGGTCGCTTTTTTTTGTGCAAACGACAGTAAAAAGTCCGCTTGACGAGCTTACACTGCTTTTCTGATTTGAAATAAATTTCAATCAGAAAACCACTGA
>SUVS01000031.1:12946-34782 GCA_015061885.1 Lentisphaerota bacterium | reverse complement strand
TTGGCAACCAATTCCGGGTATTTAAGCAAATAGCGGCGTTTTTCCGCTTCCCGGTAGTGCATCTGCCGGGGCGAAAGGTCGCCGGCGGCGGCAGCCTGACCGATCACACCAAAGTTTTCGCCATATTTGGCAGCGAGTTTTTCCCGCACATTGTGCCAGAAACTTGCGTGCATGACCCACGCATTTTCGTTGGTCTGCGAAGGACACGGTACATTGATGACCGCCCCGGTAACTTTACCGGCTTTATCAAAGGTATAAAGCAAGTTGATAAAAGCATCAGTACCCGCTTCGTAGCCATCGAACATATCGTCGTTGGTGTTGCCGTACATCTTGCCGTGGCCGTTTACCGCAATACCGGAGGCATCTTTGCCCTGCTCTCTCAAGCCGGTATCGTCCAGATAGACGGTACGGCGGCTGTGGCCGGTGGTGGCAAAACCGTAACCGTAAGATACAGCACCTTCGGCACGGTTGTTCCAGGCATCTTTAACGGCATCTGCCAGCTGGCGGGAGAGAAATTCGAGCATTTCGTCCTGACCGGTAAACTTTATCTTGCTGGGGAAGGAGCCGATTTTGTTGCTGGCAGGTCCGGCGTGAGTATGGGTTGCATTGGCAATGATTTTATCGGCAGGGATCTCCGGCACTTCTTTCTTCAATATCTCCTGTGCCATAGTGAGCATTTCAGGCTGCACCGACACCATATCTGCCGAAGCAAAAATCACCGCATCGCTGCCATTTTCTATAACTAACGCACTGACCAGCACCGGGGTAAAAGCCCCCTGCGAAATACGCAAGTAAAACTGCCCGGTGATCGGTACCGGACCTTCTTTGGCAATAGAACGCTTGCCCCAGCCGATTTTAATAGCATTTCCCATAACAACACCTCTGTAAAATATAAATTCCCATTAATTGCAAAAGAGCCTTTGGCATCACATGATACCAAAGGCTGCTCAAAACTTTACTTTTTGCTGTTGCGGCGGTCTTCCAGAATTTTCTGAATACGATCAGGGTCGATCTTATCAAGATTGCTGAAGACCTTGACAATACCCTGACGTACCTGTTCGGCAATATCCAGACCGTTGGGGGCACGCAGTGTCTGCACAATGGAGATGTGTTTGCGGCTGTAAGCCAGAGCATTCGGGAACTTGCTCAAGCTGTAATCCACGCCTTCATCCGCCCCCGGAATCGCCCACGGATACCCCATGCCGTAAGCATTCTTGGCGGCAAACACCGTCATTTCAGGCAGAATAAAACGCTGCCAGACGCTTGCCTTGATACCTTCATCGACCAATGCGGCGGCTACGGCGTTACGGAACTTGACCTGTTCGGCGGGATCAGTGATCCCCAGATTGTCAAAGTCGATACGCAAGTTGAAGTTGTACCAGTTGTGTTCGGCATATTCCGGCTCGTAAGGCAGCAGCAAGTTGGGCGTACCGGCAAGATTCTTCAACAGGTATTCGCCGTTTTCCCGCAAGGTCTTGAAGTAGTAATCATATTTGGTAAGCTGGGCACGGCCGTAAGCGGCGGTGATTTCATTGTTGCGGTACATCCAGCCAAGAGCATAGGCGTGATAGTCGCGGCTCTGTTCCGGGCGGGCGGTTTCGCCGAAGCTCCAGAGTTTGGCGGCACCGTTGTAGATTTCTTCATTATCAGTTACGAACATACCGCCTTCGCCGCAGCAGAGGCATTTGTTCTGGTTGAAGCTGAACGCCGCACAGTCGCCCATGGTACCGGCTTTGCGGCCCTTGTAGGTTGCTCCGTGAGCCTGACAGGCATCTTCGATGACCTTGAGGTTGTGTTTTTTGGCAATGGCGTTGATCTTATCCATATCGTTGCACAAACCGTGGAGCTGAACCACGATGATCGCTTTGGTGCGGGGGGTGATGGCTTCTTCGATCTTATCGGGATCCATCAGGAAGGTTTCGGGGTCAATATCCACAAAAATCGGAATGGCATCATGGTGCAGAATACAGGTTGCACTGCTGCTCCAGCTGTAAGCAGTTACCAGCACATGGTCGCCGGCACCGATACCGCAACCCACCAGACACATGTGCAGAGCCGCAGTTCCGGAGTTGGTGAAAAGAGCGTATTTGTTGCCGTTCCATTTGGCAAATTCTTCTTCAAACAAAAGATTCTGCGGGCCGCGAGCCTGACTGGGGGCGTGGAGAGCTTCCAGAACCATCTTTTCGTCGATTTCGTTGATCGGGGGCCAGTTGACAACTTTGCTGACATCGACTGCGGGTTTGCCACCATAGATTGCGAGAGTTTCAGACATTTTTACGCATCCTTTCATTTTGATTTGCGTTTTTGGGTTACTGCTATAAATTATAATTGATTTTTCATACTCTGCAATAGCCAAAAATAACAATTTTTTGTTAATAATATCACTTTTTTGCAATTTTTATTTGACGGACTCGTTTTTTTATGCTATTTTAATGCCGAAAAATACCTTTTCAAAGAAGTGCAGATATGGATCACGATACCAGTAATATTTTCAACACCGCTCCGCAGATCAGGAATTTCCGGGTGATAGAATATTCCAACATATATTCGGTCAACGAGCATATTCCCAAAGAACATGAATTGCTCTATGTACTCGACGGCAGAATAACTCTGCATGTGGAAGACCATCTGGTATTTCAGGCCATGCCGGGAGATTTTCTGCTGGTGGAATCCAACACCCGCCACCGCGACGAATTTGCGTTGCTGAAAGGGTTGCGGATAATGCTGCTGCAGTTTTTCTGGCAGAACGATGACTTTTTCCGGATAGTCAATAACCGGACACTGGTGAATTTAAGCTATGATACCCGCAATGAAATACGGCGGCGGCTGGATTTTCTGCGGGCCAATTGGGAGGATACACCGGATTACTGGCATCATGCCTCGATCCAGCTGCACGGCATATTGCTTTTGTTTTACTTTGATTTGCAGAAAAATTTACAGCATGCAGAACAGCATATTTTACTGCCGTTGCAGGAAGCCATGCAGAAAGCCAAACATTTTCTGGATCAGAATTACGCCGAACCTTTGAGCCTCAAGCAAACGGCAAAACATATCGGGATAAGTCCGGCGTATCTCTCGCGGATATTTCATCACGAATACGGTATAAGTTTCAGTGAATACCTGACTTCACTGCGGTTGGATGCGGCACGGCAGTTACTGCAGACTACAAGATTGCAAATCGCGGAGATCGCCAACCGCTGCGGATTTTCTTCCAGCAGTTATTTTATAAAAGTTTTCAGCGACCACTACAAAGTAACACCCAGAAATTACGCCGCCGGAACCCGCAGTACCGGCAGCAGTTCCGATAATCGCAGAAAACGGTAACAAATGAGGTAATTTCAAAAGTCATTCAAAACAAAGGCAAAGAGCAAAATCACGCTCCTTTTGCAGTGCGAATATTGTGCCTTTGACGACTTTTGAGGAGGTTTGAAATTACCTGAAATATAAAAACTTGCAAATAAAGCAAATCTGCTGTATATTTATATACTATATATTAATGAACTACGGAAGATTTGCTATGAAAAAAATTTTTGTAACAGCCATATCTGCTTTACTCGTTGTGACCAATCTGTCTGCAGCGGGAAATACCGTCAAGGGCAAAGTAATCAAATATCCGCTCAATGTCCGTGCCGGAGCCGGCATGAAATACACCGCTTTATTACAGCTGGATAAAGATTATGAAGTCGAAATAACCGGTGTCGGCAAAGGCTGGATGACGATCAAACCACCGGAAAATACCCGCGTATGGGTGCAGAAAGAATATATCCGTAACGGCAAACTGACCAACAGCGTGAATTTCCGTTCCGGCCCCGGAACCGGCTACGAAACTGTCGGCATCGGCAGACGCGGCACTAAAGTTGCAGTTCACGGCAAAGCCACCCCGTCCGGCTGGATACAGATAACCGCCCCGGAAAATGTAACTCTTTATATCGGGAGTCCGGCAGTAGCAGCAGATAAAAAAGCTCTTGCCAAATTGCCGAAATTCAAAGTACCTACCGGCAAACCCCTGCCCAATGAAGAACTTATAAATCTGGAAGGCAATTTTGTCAGTGCCGGAAAAGATATAACCGTAAATGGTTATGTTTATGCCGAATCCCAGAGCCACTTGAAAAGTGTCAGCCATGTTTTTTATGAACCTGTCGGCGACGAAGACCTGACTCCCCGGTATCTGGTCATGCCAAATAATGTCAAACTTGATAAGTTCAAAGATAAAAAAGTCCGGCTCATCGGTGAATCTTACAAAGTAAAAGGCTGGAAGCTCCCGCTTTTGATAGTCAAGATCGCCAGAGCCGCCGAATAAAATATTTGTCAACAGAGCTGTTCGGTGCTATATTACAGGACATTTTAACACATTGATTTTTAAATAAAACAAACAAAAGGATTTGATTATGAAGAAGATAACTGCATTGTTCCTCACTCTCTCCACTGCCGCATTGTGTGCTGAAACCGCCCCGGTTGCCGCATGGAATTTTGACAAGTTTGAAAACAATAAAGTTCCTGCCGGTACCGGCAAACTTATTGCCACCGCTATCCGACCGGATCAAATCAAAAGCGTGCCGGGTAAACTGGGCAATGCCATAAGCATCCAAGGTGCTTATAAAGGCAGTAAAGCCGGAGCTTTGGTCGTAAGAAAATTCAACTTTGATTTCAGCAAACCCTTCACCGTGGAAGTAATGTTCAAGCTGGATAAAGAGATGCCCGGAGTGGAAAAAAAGACCGCTCACAGATTGTGCCGCGAAATATTCAACATTGCCGATGGCGAACGCGGTCCCGGTGTGCGGTTCAACTTTTACTACAACAGCCTTGCCCTCCGCAGCGGCGACGGCAAAAAGCCTGTTCATTGCGGCACCAGCAATACCAGAACCAATGTATCTGCCGGTGAATGGCATCTGGCAACAGCTACCTACGACGGCAAAACCGTGTCGCTCTATCTGGATGGAGTGCTTGCCAGCCAAAAAATTATGACTGTTACTCAAGCAAAAAACACCACGCTTACCATCGGCAGTTACAAGGCCGGTTTATGCTATCCTTTGCGTGGCGAAGTCGATGACCTTAAATTCTACAATGTCTGCAAGAGTGCCAGCGATGTTGCCGAAAAATATATTGAAATTTTCGGCGAATAAGGAAGTTGAGCAATGTTGAAAAAACTCTTTGTTTCAGCCGTTGCCGCCGGTATTGTTTTGATTTGCAACGCCGCGGATGTTACAGTAAAAGCCGTTCCGGTAAAATCAGAAGAAATAAAGCTCGATGGCGTGCTTGACGAAACTGTCTGGCAGACCGCGGGGCGTTACAGCAAATTCACCCGGCTGGCCCATCCGGAAACACCGGCAAAGGAACAGACAGTTTTTCAGGTTGCCGCCTCACCGGACGGAGTTTACTTTGCCTTTGATATAAGCGATAAAAATATTGTTGACTCACTGGATAAATTCGACTCCGACCTGACCAAATTCAACGATGTAATTGAATTGTTTATTTCAGCAGACGATCCCCTGCCCGATGATCCTAATGTGCGGACAGCACGGCAGTTGATTTTCAACTTCAAGGGGACGCGTGCCGACGGCAGTTATCTTGCCGGAGTACGCGACGGCAATTGGACAAGCGACTGGCAGGTGGCGGTAAAACGCAGCAGCAAAGGAGTTACAGCCGAACTTTTTGTGCCGTATTACGCGTTGGATATGGTCAACGCACAGAATAAAAATCTGCGTTTCAATATCGGCAGAGAAAATATCGTTGCCGATGGGAAAAAGGCTCTCTCCGTATGGCAGAGTGCCAGCAGTTTTATGGATATGACCAAATTTGCCGTCTTGCAACTTCCGGTGAAAGATTTGGAAAGATTTCAATATCAAATCAACAATCTTGAGCTGAAAACCGTTCCCGCCGAAAACGGCACCATGCAGATGCTTACCGGCAAAATCTCCGGCAGAAGTGAAGCTGTGATAACATTGCAGGCTGTTGCCCGGAGCAATGGCAAGATCGCATCTTTCAACCGGGGCAATATAAAAGTCCTCAAAGGCAGCAGTACAGAGTTCGCCATACCGCTGAATGTGGGCAAGTCCGGTGTATATGATGTAACGCTGACCGGCAGAAGCAATGGCAGCAAGCTCTTTTATACCCGCAAAGCTCTTTCCATGCAGACAACGAGCTTTACTTTGAACATAAAGTACCCGCTCTACCGCAAGAGTTTCTACCCCGATCAGAAAAACAAAACTTTGCAAGTTGCCGTGGAATACTCCATTCCGCCCAAGATGATGAAGAATGTAAAAACCGTTCTGACTGTTACCGGCAATGCGGGCAAGGTCGTTGCCACGGTCAACGGCGATTCCGGTACAGTTAAAAACTTTGCGGTAGATACATCAAAATTTGCACCCGGCGATTATAAAATCACAGTTACCAGCAGCGGCGAAGAATTTGCCAGCGGCACTTTAAGCGATTCATTTGCCGTAGTTGCCCCCGCCAAACCGGGAACAAGTTCGGTGCGGCTGGATGATGACCGCTATCTGCTGGTCAACGGAAAACCGTTTTTCCCGCGTGGATTTATCGGCGGTCAGCACAGAGAACCGCACTTTTTTGAGGGCTTTCAGGCGGCAGGATTCAACACCGTGCAGTTTTACGGACTCAACTGGCCGAGTTTGGAAGATATAAAAATCGTGCTGGATAAAGCCGACAAGTGCAATCTTAAAGTTTTCTGTTATCCCTACTGGGGTACGAGCATCGGTTTTACCGGGTTCCGCGACCTTAAACAATCCAACAAATACCGCAAACCCCGCCTGACCGATGCCCAATGGGAACGGCTGAAAAAAATGGTTGCACTTCTAAAAGAGCACCCCGCATTCCTCGGCTGGTATCTGGCGGACGAACCGCGCGGGGCTGAACTTTGTGATGAATTGCGTAAAGTTTATGATTATTTAAAGAAAAATGACCCGCATCACCCGGTCATTACGCTGGATTTCACCTCCGGCGGATGTATTGCCAAGAAAGATCTTGCCGATATACATATATTGGATATGTATCCGCACCCGTTCAAAGACGGCAGCTGGGCACGGAGTATATCTTCAGTGCTTTACAGCATGAAACAGGTCAACGAAAATATCGGCAATGCCGGAGCCTGGTTCTGCCCCGAAGCCTTTACGCCCCCCGGTAAGAAATACCGTCCGATGACCTATCACGAACTGCGTTGTCTGGTCTTCGGTACATTCATCAACGGAGCTACGGCAATGGTGCCGTACAAAATCGGCAGTATCAATCAGCAGTATTACATCCACGGCAAGAACAGCGGTATATTCTATACGCCCGAAATGCGTCTGGGTTATCTGGAAGGCTTGGGCCCGGAACTCAACGCCCTTGACGGCGTACTGACCAGTCCGGTCAAACTGCCGGCAAAAACCAATGCCGCAGAAATCATCATATTGCGTAAAAAGTATCAGAATAAAGAGTATATTTTTGCGGTGAACTCCAGCGATAAAACAATCAAATGCACCATTACCGCCACCGGCATGAAAGCGGATAAATTGCAGGTTTTCAGCGAAAACCGCACCGTAAAAATGCAGAAGTCTTCGCTGACCGATATATTTGAACCATACGCAACACATATTTATACAGATAATATGAAATTCAAAAGCCCGGTCGATGTAAATGAACTGAAAGAAAAAATCCGTAAAGCAGACATCGAAGCCCGTGCCAAATTGAATAAATTGAATAAGAAGAATTGATTTTCGTCAATAAAAAAAGTACAATTTATCAATAAAAAACATTTTTTACCCTTGAAAATGTTTATAAAATTGTTTATAGTATATTTAAGGTATAAAAAAACAGAAGGAAAATAGAATATGTGGAAAAAGACGCTCGCTGTTACAGCCGTAAGTTGTTCAGCACTCTTGAGCTACTCGGCAAACCCGGTGGTCAAAGCCGAAGCAGTAAAAGATGCAGAAATCAAACTTGACGGTGTGCTTGACGAAGCCGTCTGGCAGAAAAGTGCCAAACACGCCAACTTCACCCGCTGGAAGTTCCCGGAAAAACCGGCCATTGAACCAACCGCCTTTCAGGTGGCGGCCAGCGAAAACGGTCTGTACTGGGCATTTGATGTGGTCGATAAAGATATTGTTGCCACAGTCAAAGAGTATGACGGTGCGATCGCCCGTGAGGATGCTATCGAACTTTTTATAACCGCCGACGACCCGATCCCGGACGACCCCAATGTGCATAACTGCCGTCAGCTGATTTTCAGTCCGGCGGGGGTGCGCTGCGATATAACCCACCTTGCCGGAACCAGCGACCGCAAATGGAATTCGGACTGGAAAGTTGCCGTAAAGCGAAACGCCAAAGGTTACACAGCGGAAGTTTTTGTGCCGTATTACGCGTTGAATTTTGTCAACACCGCCAACAAAAACTTCAACTTCAACATCGCCCGCGAAAACACCACCGGCAAAACCCGCGAACTTACGGTATTCAATCCGGCTGGCAGATTTGCCGATCAAACAAAATTCGCCTCGCTGGTACTGCCGTATAACGATTTTACCCGTTACCATTGGCAGCTCAATAATCTGGAGCTGAAAACCATTCCATCCGCCCAGGGCACAGCACAGGTATTGCAGGGTACGATCACCGGTAAGACCGCCGGTAAGCTCACCGTGCAGGCTGCCGCCCGGAGCAATGAAAAAATCGCCGCGTTGAACCGCATGAATCTTACGGTAAAAAGCGATACAGCAACTAACTTCACATTGCCGCTCAATGTAGGAGCATCGGGCAAATACAGTGTAACCATAACCGGCCGCAACCAGAACGGCAAAGTATTTTATCACACCAAAGAGCTGGTTATGGAAGCCGTACCTTTTAAGCTCAAGGTCAACAATCCGGTTTACCGCAAAGCGATTTTCCCGGATCAGGCAGATAAAGTTGTCAGCGTAAGCGTGGATTATCAGTCCGACAGCAAACTTTTGAAAGGTGTCAAAACCGCCTTTACTGTAACTGACGCCGCCGGCAAAGTTATTGCTTCCGGCGAAAACAATACCGGTTCTTTGCGTACATTCACCGTTGACGGCAGCAAATGGCTCCCCGGCAAGTACACTGTAACCGTAAAAAGCAGCGGTTCCGAAGCCCTTAAAGGTACATTGCAGGAAACCATCACCGTAATGGCTCCGCACAAAGCCGGCAACACCGTCCGACTGGGCAAAAACCGCGAAATATTCCTCAACGGCAAACGGTTCTTCCCCCGCGGTTTCCTGGCTGCCAACAATCACAAGGTCGTATTTTATAAAGAGATGGCAGATGCCGGTTACAACACCGTACACTTCTACACGCTCAATCAACGCAGTCTTGAAGGTATCAAAGAGATCCTTGATGCTGCCCATAAAAACAACCTCAAGGTATTTTTCTATCCCTATTTCGGCACCAGTGTCGGGTTCAGCGGCTTTCAGGATCGGACAGTCAAAGTCAAGAAGCCCTATCAGCCGACTCTTACACCGGAATCGTGGGAACGCATAAAAAAAATGGTCAACGCGGTCAAAGAACACCCCGCATTTCTGGCATGGTATCTGGCCGACGAACCCAAAGGTGCGGAATTCTGTGCCGAGCTGAAAAAAGTCTATTCGCTTTTGAAAGAAATTGACCCGCACCATCCGGTCATCCACCTCGATTTCACCGCCGAAGGGTGCATCAACAAGCGTGAAGGTTATGCTGATCTGCACATATTGGATATGTACCCGCACCCGCTCAAAGACGGCGGCTGGCAGCGGAGTATATCTTCTGTATTGCACAGCATGAAACTGGTCAACGAAACAGTTGCTCCTTACGGCACATGGTTCTGCCCGCAGGCGTTCCTTGCCGGACTTTCTGCCGGTAAAACCCGGTCGCTGACCTACCGTGAGATCCGCGGTATGGTTTTCGGTACGATCATCCATGGTGCTACGGGTATGGTTCCTTACAAAATCGGCGATCCGGCCCAGAAATACTATCAGCCGATCCGCAACAGCGGTATCTTTGTCGCACCGGATATGCATCTGGGGTACCTCAAAGGTATCGGCCCGGAACTGAAAGCACTGGAAGGTATGCTCCTTGAACCGGCAAGATTGCCGGTAACCACCAGCACGCACTACGTTATTGCCATGCGTAAAAAGTACAACAATAAAGAGTATATCACAGCAGTAAACAGTATGCCCAATGCCATGAACTGTACCATAAGCGGCAAAGGTCTGGCAGACGGCACTTATCAGGTGGTGGGCGAAAACCGCACCGTTACGGTCAAAAACGGCAAGTTCACGGATAACTTTGAAGCCCACACCGCCCATATTTACACCAACGATATGAGCTGTAAATCCCCGGTAGATATTCCGGCATTGGAAGCTGAAATCAAAAAACTTGATATTGCCGCCAAAGAAGCCGTAAAAAATCTGCCGCCGACGAAACCAAAGAAAAAAGCCGCCGGTAAAAAAGCCGCCGGTAAAAAAGCCCAAAAGAGCAAGAAAAAATAATTCAGTAAAAAGGAGGTTTTACGATGAAAAGAGTTGTCAACGAGTATTCATTTGGTGTATTGAAGGGCAATACACCCGCTTGCAAGCGGGTGTTCACTTTGATCGAATTATTAGTTGTGATCGCCATTATTGCTATATTAGCGGCAATGCTGCTGCCGGCACTTTCGGCGGCTCGTTTGACCGCCAAAACCTCGGCGTGTCTTGGTAACCTTAAACAGATAGGCGGGGCAATGCTCACTTATACATCTGACCACAATGGTCATATTATGAGCAACACGCTCAATGGCGTGGCAAATACCAGCTGGCCGATGCGGCTTTTCTACTATGTAAGCATCGGCGACTCAACTGCACCGACTTATTCAAGCGATGCCAATGCCGAAAAGCAGTATCCGATATTCCGTTGCCCGGTTGAAGGCAGTTTCCACGGCAGTGTAAACTACGCCTATACCCATTACGGGTTCAACAGTGTAGGCTTGGGGCAGAGAAGCGATCAAGACGGTATCGATGCTGAAAGTACGCCCTTTTTCCGGCGGCACGAAAGCAATCTCATCCAGCCCGATCTGGTGCCGGTGCTTATGGATACCGGCCGTAAACAGGGCGGTGCCACGGTTGACTGGATCGATTATGTAGCCTACCGTCACGGCGGTGATCTTACCCAGACCGAAACTTCAGAAGGCAAGATCATCCAATACAATAACGGTACAGCCACCAACTGCGTTTTTTACGATGGCCATGCCGAAACTGTTGAACGGAAAAGAGTCGGCACCAACCGGTTCATATGGTTCCAGAACGGTATCCATTTTATAAACGGCACCCGCGAAAAAGAAAAAACTGTTAAATAATTAAAAAATAAAGGTTTTATATGTTTTGTAACGATAGATGTATTGTGTATTGGTGTATTGCAGAGCAATACACCCGCTTGCAAGCGGGTGTTCACTTTGATTGAACTCCTGGTTGTAATTGCAATTATTGCTATATTGGCGGCAATGCTTTTGCCGGCCTTGAGTGCCTCGCGTGCAACGGCAAAACAGAGCAACTGTCTGGGCAATGTCAAGCAGATAATGCTTGCCGACGAAATGTACCGCAACGATAACGAAGATTACGCCATACCGGAACGGCAGATCGTCGGAAGCAATACCCAATGGTGGTTCAAAACCATTCTGCCCTACGATGTGCGGGTCCGTAATACCCAGCATGCCCTGAAAGATCCCGAAGCGATCCAATGCCCGGATGCCAAAGGTGATTTCAAATATACCACCTACGATTTGAATGTGCGTTTGCATTATACATCAAAAAATGCTAACAATACCGGTAACAGTTTCACCGTTTACCGCATGGCAAATATTGCCGATCCGAGCGTGGCATTGTCGGTCTTTGACCTTGCCGGAAGTACCGCCGTTGCCCAGCAGTATATGTATAACAGTGCCTGGACCGGTGCTTCCTACGAAGGTTACCATGTGGGCACACGGCACAATTACCACTTCAGTCTGGGGTACGCCGATGGGCACGCGATCGTGGCAGATACCAAAAAGCTCAAGGGTACCGGTACCGAACTTTGCAAACACGGTGTAACAACAACCTCGTGGACGGCAGCCGAAATGAAAAAAATACCGCGTTTTGAATAAAAAACAAGGATAAAAAATCATGAAAAGAAATTTTACAAAAATATTGCTGACAGCCGTTGCCGGAGCGATCGTGCTTGCCGGCTGTAATACTTACACTTGCCCTGCCGGTGCAAAAGCTGAAGTCAAGGCAGAAAAGAAACTCAAAGTCGGCTATTATGTCGATGAAGGCAGCCGCAGTAACGGAGCTTTCCAGTGGGCACAGCTCTTGTTCTATTCGCCCCAGTTGGATGTAACATTGCTGGTGGCAGAAGATATCCGTGCGGGGAAACTCGACGGCCTTGATCTGCTGGTCATCCCCGGCGGTTCCAGTGCCTCGCAGGTAAAAGCTCTCGGCGATGAAGGCAAGAAAAAGGTTCAGGATTTTGTTCGCAACGGCGGAGCTTATGTCGGTATCTGTGCCGGATTCCATTGCACACTTGACCGCAAAGAACGCTTGCAGATCATGCCTTACAAATACTTGCAGGGTGCCGGCGGTGCCGGTGCACAGTTGGCGATGGAGCTATCCGAAAAAGGCGGCAAGATTCTGGGCGTAAAACCCGGCAGATACTATGTGCGTTACAGCCGCGGCCCCATCTCCAAGCCCGCCAGCTGGGATAAAGGCAATGCCGAAACACTGGGCGTTTACAAAGGCACTGTCGGCCCGCACGGCAGACCCGGCGGCAACTTTTTTGACGCTCCGGCGGTCATTTACGGCAACTACGGTAAGGGGAAAGTCATTGCCACAAGTTTCCACCCCGAAGGTCATATAACCAATCACGAAATGGCAATGGGGCTGATTTATGCGGTTACCGGAGTCAAAGCCAAACCGGTCTTCCCCAAACGCAACTACCGCCCGATAAGGGTGGCATATATAACCTACACTACCATCGGCAAAGCTCCGATGGAACGGATGCTGGAGCTTGACCGTCATCCCGATATAGATGTGATTCTTACCAGTTCATTCAGCGAAGGCATCCTCAACCATGTGGATGTACTGGTCGTGCCGGATGCCATAGATTCCAAAAATATCGCCCTTGCCAAATCACCGGCAGTTCTGAATTTCCTGAACAAAGGCGGCAAAGTGCTTTCTTCCGGCGAAGAAGCCAAAGCCTTCCCCAAGCACAAGAACTTTGTGGAAGTACCCGTCGGCAAGAGTTTTGTGGAAGAAGTGCTGAAAAAACCCGCGGCGTTGTAATAACAATCAGGACTATAAAAACAGTTTCAGTAAAAGGTCATAAAAATGAGTTTGCGTTTTGGTATGGGCCGGGAGTCGATCATTCCCCCGATGAAAATGGGTCTTGCCGGATATTTCAACACCCGTATATGGACAGATGTGCTTGATCCGATAGAAGTGCGTTGTGCGGTCATAAAAAGCAATTGCCGCACTGTCGTAACGGTTCAGTTTGAACTTATCACTGTAACAGCAGAACTCCAAAGTGCGATCCGTAAAGTTTGCGATAAACACCTTGCAAATTACACTCTGCTGGCAACAGCAACTCATTGCCACACCGCACCGGAACTGCGCATCGGCAGAGGCGGCTACGACGGAAACTATGTACCTTTTGCCGCCGGAGCCTTTGAAAAAGCTCTTTTGCAGGCTCTTGAAACCGTTGCAGAGTGCCATAGCATAAAATCCGGTCAGGCGTTCAATATGGATCACTGTTTCAACCGCCGTTTTTGGATGAAGGACGGTACAGTAGTGACCAATCCGGCAAAATGTTCGCCTGACATTGTGCGTCCCGAAGGCGAAATAGACCCCGAAATACCGCTGGTTTTGCTGGAAAATGCCAACGGTAAACTGCTTTTTGCCTCGATTTCCAACCATGCCGACACCACCGGCGGTTCGGAGATTTCCGGTGACTGGCCCGCCCGGGCATGTCACGAAGCCGAAAAAGCCCTCGGCAAAAACGCCATGTGCATACCCCTGATCGGCTGTTCGGGCAATATCAACCACTTTGATATAAACGATCCCGGTGAACAGGCTTCGCCGGAGGAAGCAGAACGCATCGGTTCGGGATATGCAAAAAGTATTATAAAAGGGTTGCAGACTCTCTCCGATGAACCTTTGGAATTTACCGCCGCAAGCATAAAATTCCATGTCGGATCACGCGAACTTTTTCCGGAAGAACTTGCCGAAGCTCAAGAGATTCTGAAAAAATATCCTCCGGAAGATACTGCCAACTCCAGTGCCGCCCTCACCGCCCGGGATTTTGCCGAAAAAAGTCCCAAAGTATTGCGGTATTTTGCCGAAAATCTCATAAAAATCGCCGAAGCAAAAAAAGAGTTTGACTTTGAAGTTTCCGCATTCACATTGGGCAATACATTGATAATCGGTTTACCGGCAGAACCCTTTGTGGAAATCGGTCTGGAAATACGCAAAGAGATCTTTGCCGATGCCAGTCAGGTACTCTGTTCAATAATGAACAACGGCAGCGGCAGCGGCTACATACCCAATTTATGGAACTACCGCCGCGGCGGCTACGAAAATACGCCCCGTTCCAACCCGTTTTCAATCCACACCGCAAGTGTGCTGAAAGATATATGCAAAGATATTAAGGAACTGCTGAAAAAATGAAAAAAGAACTTATACATTTCGTGGAATGGAAAAAAATTCCCGAAGAAAATGTTGAATCCGTACTGGCTGATTTGCAGAGCTGGGGAGTGAAAAATATTGTAGCACACCCGTATTGGTTCCGCGACGGCAGAGAAAATTATGTGGAAAAAATGGCGGAACGCCTGAAGCGTTTCAATTTGCGTTCCACGGCATGCCACGCACTGTGGGGAAAAGGCAACGATCTTATTCAGTTTGATGACAATGTGTATCAGGAGATGTGCCGCAAACATCTGGCTTTTCTCGATGAATTATCGTTGCTGAATGTATCCACCTACACCATCCATCTTGGCTATCTGCAAGATTGCTCCATAGAAAAAAATTTTTCCATGATCCGCCAGACCGTGGATGCCCTGCTGCCCGGTGCGGAAAAAAACCGCATAACCCTCGCACTCGAAAACAGTGCTGAATCCATTGAAGTTATTGAAAAACTTGCCGGACTGGTCAATAGTTACCAAAGTGAATTTGTCGGCATGTGTTTTGATTCCGGTCATGCGAACTGCTATCAGACCGGAATTAAAAATACTCTGGAAATCATGCAAAATGATATTGTAACCTGCCATCTGCACGATAATTACGGCAGTTTTGACGACCACAACCCGCCGACTCAAGGCAATACCGACTGGGCGGAACTCACAGCCTTGCTCGATACCCTCCCCCGTTTGCACCACGCCGAAACCGAATCCGGCGACTGGGGCAGAGAATCGTGGGAAAAATTCTGCCAATACACCGCATAAAAGTTATTACCCGGCAAACAGAATATGCTTGCCGGGTAATAAAGTATTAGGTAATGTCCCAAATTTAGTGAAACTGATGCATTGAATTAAATCATACATATTCGTTATGAGTATAAATATTCCACACAAATTATGATTTGTCAAAAACGCAAAAACTATTGTATGCCGCCGGTGGATACAGCGTGAGGCAAGGTCGTGTTTTGCAAGGCAGTGCCCGAGGGAGCCGTCTTCGTTGCACTACGCCGTGCCAAGGTGTACCTTTGTACTCGACCGAGGTGCACTACCGCAGCAAGGCTTGAATTTGCCCGCGATGTGCCACCGTACTTTGATTTTTCACAAAATTCAGGACAATAACAAGTATTAAGACCGGAAACCTTGCTTACTCTTTATCTGCCAGCAAGGGTTCGATGAACTTCTGAATAAAGTTTGCCTGTAACATAAATCCCAAGTCGGTCGGATGAGTGCCATCTACTGTGGCTTCATAGCGGTATGGATCCATAGAGGCACTACCGTCAAGAAAATAGATATTTTTATCGCCGGCTTTGCGGAAATCTTCAATTATCTTCTGCTGTTTTTTCGCAAGATCCAGCGTGCTTTTTTCATTACTGCGGGGGCGGAAAAAGGTGGAAAGCACTACGATCGGCGTTTCGGGATGTGCTGCCCGCAGGATCGGAATAAAGTTTTTCAGAGCCGGCAGATAATTTCTGCCTGCATTGCTTTGAAAAGCCAGTATATACATCGCCGGCTCCAGTGTGCCGAGCAATTTTGCCATTACCGGCTCGCCTTTGCCGTTGCCGGAAAATCCGTAGTTGTAGAAATGCCGTTTCATGCGGCGGGATACGATATTTGTCCACGCCATGCCGGGGCGGGCGGCACATCCGCCCTGGGTGATGGATGTACCATAAACAGCCACATATTTTTTCAAAGGTTCCGGCGGCAGCAGTTTGGAGCCTTTTTCCAGACCGATCTGTAAAGAGTTAACCCCCTGATACAGCGGAAAGTTGATCGTCATAGTACGCATTTCCTTGCGTATGTGCTGAAACAAAGTGCAGTCATAGTTCTGTGCCATGCTCTTGGTGGTGTTGAAATAAACTTCTTTGCCGGGGGAACCTGTATAAAGGTCAAAACCGCTGCTGCCGGTAACCGCCATGTGCGGCATAATATTTTTATTACGCAATTTTATCCGCAAAACCACCTTCTGACTGTCGGTACGGAACCGCAGTTTTCCGCCGGCGGTATGCCAGGAGAGATTACGCACCGCCGGAGTGACAGCCGGATCCATTTCCATAGGCAGCCGGCGGAATACTTTATCTTGCGGATACCAGAAAAATCCGGTCAGTTCCAGCGGAGCTTCGTCGGCATTGAACCAGACCAGTCCGGCATTATCAGCTTTTTCGCTCCGGGCAGCCATCAAAGCATCACATTCTGCTACACTCATAATTTTTTCAGATACGGCGTTTGCCATAAAGCACAAAGCCCACGCGGCAGCTGAACCAAACAATTTTTTCCAATTCATTACTTATTGCTCCTGTTAAAAATCAAACCGTGTATAATATATCTCGTTTGAGATTTTTTCAAAAATTAAATCGGCAATTTATTGATATTTTACCGGATAAAGCGGCAAAAAACACAACCGCAGTGGGAACTGCCGGAAAATTACGGATTTTGCACTTTTGCAAGCCGCCGGAAGACAAGTTGCGACTTTGGGCTGTTGCATCTGTTTACTCTTATGTTGTAAAAAAATCGAAAAAAGTTTGATTTTCAGTTGCAATAACATTTTTTAAGGTTATTTTAAATTGTTAGAAATTGATTATGCGGTAACTGCCGCAGGTAATAAAAATTGAAAACTCAATAAAATCAAATGGCGGATTTCAATCTCAAGAGTTTTTTAAGACCCTATCACGGGCTGATCTTCTTTGCGGCAATTTCCAACATCATCTTTACCGGCCTGGCCCTTACCTTGCCGTGGATGCTCAAAATCGCTATCGACCGGGTGTTGCCGACAGCCGACTACGGATTGTTCTTTATCCTGTGCGGGGCAATGCTTACAACTTACTCGGTACGCTGTGTTGTGCGTTATATTGCCGGGGTGCTGGGTTCTTACATGGTTTACCGCGTGATGGTGGATGTGCGGTTCAAACTCTTCCGGCATCTGCAAAGTCTTTCGCTGCGTTTTTACGAAGAATACCGTACCGGCAAGGTGGTATCCAATGTTATCAGCGATGTAGGCTTGCTCCAGCAGTTTGTCAGCAGTATCGTAAGCATGGCCGACCAGATCGTTATGCTGCTTCTGATAAGTATATTGCTTTTGTTCCTCAACTGGCAGTTGGGTTTGATGGTGCTGGCTATCGCACCGCTGCACTTTATAAACTTTGCCTATTTCCGCAAAAAGCTCAAGATAACCAGCAAGGCTTTTCAGGAAAAGATGTCGGAAATCTCCGCCAACCTTGCCGAAACCATCAACGGTATCAAAGTAGTTAAGTCTTTCGGTCAGGAACGCAATGAGTGCATGGGATTTTTCAACTGCCTGCGGCCGACTCTGCCGCTGGGGGTAAGGCTGAATCTGTTGGGCAATATTTGCGGTTCCGTGGCGGATATGTTGAGTATATGCACATATTTGCTGGTGATCGGTGTGGGTATCAGATTTGTGCAGCAGCAGGTGATGACCATCGGGGAATTCGTGGCATTTTACAGCTATGTGGGTACATTGCTGGGACCGATAAGTATTTTTGCCACGCTTTCCATGACTATATCGCAAGGTCTTGCCGGAGCTGAACGCATTGCCAAGCTCATGCGGATAATCCCGGAAATACAGGATGTGCCCGATCCGCTCAAACCGGAAAAACTTGAAGGCAAGATAGTTTTTGAAAATGTCTGTTTCAAGTACGACGAACAACCGGTCATCAAAGACCTTGATCTGACTATCGAGCCGGGTAAAAAAGTGGCTCTGGTCGGGCCTTCCGGCTGCGGAAAAACCACGCTGGGCAATCTGATACTGCGTTTTTACGATGTTACCAGCGGCCGTATCCTTATTGACGGTATTGATATACGCAAATATGCCAAAGATTCTTTCCGCAACAATGTGGCAGTGGTGCTTCAGGAACCGTTCCTTTTCAGCGGCACGATCAAAGAAAATATTGCCTACGCCAAAAAAGATGCCACCAATGAAGAGATCTACGCCGCGGCAAAAATGGCAAATGTCGAAGAGTTTGTAAACATGCTCCCGCACGGCTATAAAACGGTTATCGGCGAAAACGGTGCCAGTCTTTCCGGCGGTCAGAAACAGCGTATAGCCATCGCCCGTGCGATCCTGAAAAACCCCTCGATATTGATTCTTGACGAAGCGACCAGTGCGTTGGATACGGTTTCGGAATACCTCGTTCAGCAGGCGTTGGATAACCTTATGGAAGGCCGAACCACGATCATCATCGCCCACCGGCTTTCGACGATCAAAAACGCCGACACCATTGTGGTGCTCAAATCCGGCAGGATCGAAGAAATGGGTACTCACGAAGAACTTATGCAAGGCAACGGTATATATCACGACCTTTACACCATTCAGCAGAAAACCGCTTTGGATGGTGCCGATGCCGCCGCAGTTGAAACAGAAAAGCAGGTGGCACAATGAATATTATAGTACCGCTGAACGGCAAACTCAACTTCCAGAAACAGCTCAAAATCATCCGCCAAATGGTCATTGCCCTGGTACTGGTCATGCTGGCGGTCATTGCCGGAACATTCATTTTTTCCATGAATGATGAATCCATCGGCAGAGGTACGGTCGAAGGCTTGCGGAATTATGATATGAAATCTTCGGTCAAAAGCCGTATTGCCAAAATTCATTTCCGCGACGGCGATCAGGTCAAAAAGGGTATGATCATGTTGGAACTGGATTCCAGTGATTTGCGTGATGCCATTGAAAATGTAACTTCTTCCATCCGGGAACTGGAAGCCGAGTTGAGCGTAAAACTCGCCGAATTGGAACTGTTGAAACACAATCCCCTGCCCGCAGAATACCGCCACACCAAGATCGCGTTGGAAGAAAGCCGTCTGCGGCTTGCCACCAGTCAGGCAGAACTCAATGCCTACAAAGCATTGCGTAAACGCGGAGTGGTCGCCGAGCTGGATTACAACCGGCACGAAATGGAAGTTACCCGCAATAAGATGGAGTTGGAAAAACTCCAGAATGACTACGCCACCCTTTCCAGCGGTCTTGCCAACAAGATCATTGCCCAGGCGGAAGCGGGGATCGAACTTTTGAAGATCCGCATAGAAAACAAGCGTAAAGAGCTTATTTCGCTCAATGAAAAGATGAGTGAATACCGCTTTGCAGCCCCTGAAGATGGTCAGATAGCCTACATACCGACCAAAATCGGTACTTATGTTGAGCCGGGCATGTCGGTGATCCAGTACGCCGCCGGCAACGGCAGAAAGTTCGTTGCCTACATTGACGAAGTGGAAATTTTCAAGATAGAAGAAAATCAGAGCGTCCGCATCGCCTCCAGTCAGTACAGTATTTATGAATACGGTTACTTCGGCGGCGAAGTAATGTATATAAGTGAATTGCCGCAGGAACGGGCGGGCAGGATGTATTATCCGGTATTTATCAAGATAACTCATTCGCCGGATAACCTGACCTTGCGTCTGGGTTCTTCCGGCGAAGCAAGAATCAGCACCGGCCGCGACCGGATCATCCGCACCATTATGGGAACCAACCGCAAACGCCGCAGCGGCAAATAACAGGATTTTCTGAATATGAAATTGATCGTACAGCGGGTGCGTTCCGCCAGCGTTAAAGTAGATAATAAAGTAATTGGCGAGATTTCCGGCGGGTTGATGACTCTGGTCGGCTTTACCCATACCGACACGCCGGAAACGGTCAAATATCTGGCAGACCGGGCAGTGAAGTTGCGGATATTTGAAGACGAAAACGGCAAGATGAACCGTTCTTTGCTGGATGTGAACGGCTCCATGCTCATCGTTTCGCAATTTACGCTTTACGGCGATACCGTCCACGGCCGCCGCCCCGGATTTGACGCCGCCGCCAAGCCCGATGTGGCTATACCGTTATACGAACAGTTTATCGAAGAAGTCAAAGCGTTCGGAGTCAATGTTGCCACCGGTGAGTTCGGTGCAGAAATGCTCGTAACATTGGAAAACGATGGGCCGGTAACTTTTACGCTCGAAAAATAATTATTTACCATTCCGTTTCCGGTACTCTGCCGGAGTACAGCCGAAAGTTTTTTTGAATACTCTGGCAAAATAATATCCGTAATTGAAGCCGCATTTTTCTGCGATCAGGCTGATGCTTTCGCCGGTGTATTCCAATAAATGACATGCCTTCTGCATCCGCAGCGAGCTTATGTATTCGCCTATGGAGCAATGCTGATGCACCTTGAATAACCGCTGCAGAGTGGAGATCCCCACCCCGGCGGCAACCGCAATACGCTCCCGGTCAAGTTCCCGTTCGCAAAAGTGATTTTCCACATACAGCAGTGCCTGATTGAGTTCTTGCGGAACAGCACACCGCGGCTGCTGAAAACTGCCTTCCTGCAACAGACGGAATGCCATGGCACTCAACAGAGCCTCATCGCCTTTGCGTTTTTTAAGCAGTTGGCAAATATCTTCAAAACATTTCCGCAACCGCGGAGCATCCACGGCGTAAAAACCGTAATTACCGGATGGGAAAAGCTGTTTCAGCAGGGTTTGCAGTAAACTTGTATTTTCCAGCAAAATAAAATACCGTTCAAGAGTTTCAGTGGCATTACGCCGGTAATCTTCGGATAAAAAATTCAAGTCGGTTATATGAAAATATCCGGGGGAATGTCGTACATGTCCCAGATCGCCGGTGGTATAAGCATCGCTGCCGGAAAGAATAAGCGATACAAGTATATAGGGGCGGCTCTGATGCAGACTCTGCCATTGCGGCTGCAGAAAAGAGTGGCAGAAAGCCTGCACCCGGATCTGCTGCTGGTCAATACTGTATTCGGCAGTATTGATATAATAAGTTTCATAGGCATTTTCGGTACGCCAGATATTTTTCATAAAAATACACCTCCCGGAGGTAAATTCAAAAGTCATTCAAAAACAGGGCGATGGTTATGCCTTGACGACTTTTGAGAAGTTTTGAATTTACCCATTTACGAGGTAATTTCAAAAATCATTCAAAACAAAGACAAAGAGCAGAACCTTGAGTCCGGTGAAAGGTAGTTTGCGGCTGCTACCCGTAGCGGTAACTGCCGCAAACGCCCCTTTTGCCGGGCGATGGTTATGCCTTGACGACTTTTGAGGAGTTTTGAATTTACCCATTTACGAGGTAATTTCAAAAATCATTCAAAACAAAGACAAAGAGCAGAACCTTGAGTCCGGTGAAAGGTAGTTTGCGGCTGCTACCCGTAGCGGTAACTGCCGCAAACGC
>SUVS01000031.1:0-12936 GCA_015061885.1 Lentisphaerota bacterium | reverse complement strand
AGTTTTGAATTTACCCATTTACGAGGTAATTTCAAAAATCATTCAAAACAAAGACAAAGAGCAGAACCTTGAGTCCGGTGAAAGGTAGTTTGCGGCTGCTACCCGTAGCGGTAACTGCCGCAAACGCCCCTTTTGCCGGGCGATGGTTATGCCTTTGACGACTTTTGAGGAGTTTTGAATTTACCTCTTTATATTATTTTTTTACCCGATTGTATTCAAATAATATATTGCAATATATTGTAAATGCAATTATCTTTTACAGCAAACACACTAAAAAACTATAAAAGAGTACAACCATGATCGAAATAAGTAATTTCCGACAGGGAGCCGTCCTTAATCACAACCACGGTAAAGAAAGCGAAAAAGCTCTTACTGTAAACATTCAAGGTATATCCAGTTCCGGATTTCCGGTTTATGTAAACGGCATAAAAGCCAATATGGATGGTCAGCGTTTTGAAGTTGAGCTTGATTTGACCCAAAAAATCAATACCGTTTGTGCCAGTACCACCACCCCTTACGGAACATATTCGCAGGAATTGACTCTGGTTTGGGATAAAAAATCCTTTTTGCGATGCAACTGTTATATTGATGACCACAGCTTTTTCTTTACCGATCTGGCAAAAGAACGCCCTAAAAGTGCGTTTGACCACTTTTATTTGAAAGGTTTGAAAAATATACACGACAAATACGGTCTTAAAGTTACGCTCAATTTGTTTTATCACAATGACCACTTTGACTTTGATCTCAAAGATATGCCGGATATCTGGAAGAGCGAATTTATTGACAACTCCGACTGGATGAAGTTTTCGTTCCACAGTTACAGCGAATTTCCCGACAGACCCTATCTGGAAACCACCCGCGAAGAATTTGCCCGCGACTGGGATTTGGTGCAAAACGAAATTTACCGCTTTGCCGGCGAAGAGTGCTACATTCCACCGGTAGTCATCCACTGGGGGAACATCCACCCCGTAGCGGCACAGGAATATATTGCCAGAGGCTGCCGCTGTTATACAACCAGTATGCGTGCAAGAGTTATGGGCGGACCAAGTCTGGCCGACCGTCAGAAAGGCGGCAACATGACCAGAATACAGGAACGCAGTGCTTCCGGAGCAGACAAAACATGTGCTACAGATGCGTTGCAGATGCACTACGGTTTTGCCGATGAAGCAAATTATCTCAAAAAACACGGACTTTATTATGACGCAGGCTTGGGGTTGTTTTTCTTTGGCCGCCCCGGCAAACTGGGTGGCTGCTGCTGCAATCTTGTACCGCTGAAAGATATACCGGCACGCTGCCAGAGTATGATCGATGGAGCAAAAGACTCCGGGTGCAATATTGTAAATGTCGGCAGCCATGAACAATATACATTCCCCTACTATGCAAATTACCTGCCGGACCATATGCAGCGTATCGAAGAAGCTGCCCGCTGTACATTGGAAGTCGGCGGTTGCAAACCGGTATTTTTCAGTGAAGGTCTGATGGGCAATACAGCCTGGGAAGATTAAAAATAGGAGAAAAAAATGATCGAAATAAGTAATTTCCGCCAGGGTGCCGTCCTTAATCACAATCACGGCACGGAAACAGAAAAAGCTCTTATTGTAAACATCGAAGGTATTGCCAGCTCCGGCTACCCGGTGTATGTAAACGGCGTAAAAGCCGATATGGACGGGCAGCATTTTTCAGCAGAGATTGATCTCACTGAAAAAATCAACAATGTCAAAGTTCAGACCACCACGCCCTACGGCACTTATTCGCAGGAAGTAACTCTGGTGTGGGATAAAAAATCCTTCAAACGCTGCAACTGTTACATCGACGATCACAGCTTTCTTTTTACCGATCTGGCTAAAGAACGCCCCAAAAGTGCCTTCGACCACTTTTACCTTGCCGGTTTGAAAAAAATCCATGATAAATACGGCTTCAAAGTTACGCTCAATGCCTTTTATCACAACGATCACCACGACTTTGAGCTCAAAGATATGCCGGACATTTGGCGGAGTGAATTTATCGACAACTCCGACTGGCTGAAGTTTTCGTTTCACAGTTACGGCGAATTTCCCGACAGACCATATCTGGAAACCACCCGCGAAGAATTTGCCCGCGACTGGGATTTGGTGCAGGGCGAGATCCACCGCTTTGCCGGAGAAGAGTCCTACATCCCCCCTGTCGTCATCCATTGGGCAAACATCCACCCGGTTGCAGCACAGGAAATGATCGCCCGCGGTACGCGTTGTTACTCCACCAACATGCGTGCAAGAGTCATGGGCGGCCCCAGCCTTGCCGATCGCCAGAAGGGCGGCAACATGACCAGAGTGCAGGAACGCAGTGCCTCCGGAGCGGATAAAGCGTGCGATACTGATGCTTTGACCATGCACTATGGTTTTGCCGACGAATACAATTACCTCAAAAAGCACGGTGTAGTGTATGATCCGGGGCTGAATTTATTCTTCTTCGGAGCCTGCGGCAAACTCGGTGGATGCTGCTGCAACCTTGTGCCGCTTGCCGACGTGCCTGCCCGCTGCAAAAGTATGCTCGAAGGCTCTGCGGCAGTCGGTACGGAAGTAATCAACTTTGCCAGTCACGAACAATATACATTCCCCTATTACCCGAACTATCTGCCCGACCACATGCAGAGAATCGAAGAAGCCGCCCGCTGCCTGATCGAAGAAGGCGGCTGCAAGCCGGTTTTCATCAATGATGGTCTGCTCGGCAACATGGCGTGGGAATAAGCAGAATATCTGAAAGAATACAGGTCTGTTGCAAAACTCAAGAGTTTTGCAACAGACTTTTTATATTGCTTCAGCGTAAAGCGGCGTAACAGTGTGAATTGCAGGGGGTTAGCCTTGCCGGTCTGGCGTCTGTGAATTCTCTCTATATGTACTGAACCAGGGATATATCTTCAGCAATGCGTTCCAGGCATTGGCGGGGAAGTCGTTGATTACCGGGCAATGCTCAATAAGCGTTGGTTGGTAGTTTAATATAAAACCCCATTCTTTGAAACCGAGCAAATGAACCGGAGCTACATTTATCAAATTGCGATTATCCACCAGCATACTTGCCCATTCTGCAGGTGTAAATTCATTCCAATGCGTACAATAACAAGCAAGTTTGGGCGAATAACTCATTGCCCGCATCCATAATTTGCGACATTCAGCTTCCATTTCGCGGCATTTTTCCAAACAATCCAGCTCCGGTACGCTCAATCCTGTAAAATCGTCCATAAATTTCCCCGTAACAACAGAATAAAAAAAAGGCACATCCTGAAAATGTGCCAGCCTCCCGCTTACGACAGCGTACAAAAAACAACACAAAACCAGAATGTGCCATGCTATTGCATGGACACACTGATTTGTAAAGTTGTTTTTGTATTCCGTCAATATTTGAAGTCGTAATTCAGAGGCTGACGTTTACAATCAGATTGTCAAATTTTTTATTCAGTTATTTCTATAGTTTTTTACCTCAATTATTTTTATGCGGGGCTATTTGCCCCCTCTGTATATAATTTATCGTGCAATACATTGAAAATCAAATATGATTCTGTATAAATACATAAAAAACTGTTGTATGCCACTGTTCCATCCCAAGAGGAGATTGCATTCTCCCCTTGGATCCCCTTGCTCGGTCGGCAGCAATATCCAGTGCGAGTTACCTGGCGATTTTTAATTAGAGCGGCGGCATACGCCGCCTTAACCACCGCTAACGCGGTGCCCTCAAACGCCGGGAGCTTCGCTCAACTCCGGTCAGCTTCGCGGAACATTTCCACTCGGTTTGCCGGAATGTATCCGGCAAACTGCCTTCCCATGCGTTCGCGGGGCTGACCGCCCTATCGCGGCGTACCGCCGCGTGTGCTGTTGGCAAACGACATCGTATAATTTATCGTGCAATACATTGAATTTCAAATAAATTCTATATTTTTTCATAAAAAACTGCGGCATTTTTTCAAACAACCCAGCTCCGGTACGCTCAATCCTGTATAAAACAGAATAAAAAAAGGCACATCCCGAAAATGTGCCTATCCCTACGCCTTGCACTGCGTTACAAATCCACACCTAATCGGAATGTGCCATGCTATTGCATAGATAATTACCTGGCGTTTTTTAATTAGAGCGGCGGCATACGCCGCCTTAACCACCGCTAACGCGGTGCCCTCAAACGCCGGGAGCTTCGCTCAACTCCGGTCAGCTTCGCGGAACATTTCCACTCGGTTTGCCGGAATGTATCCGGCAAACTGCCTTCCCATGCGTTCGCGGGGCTGACCGCCCTATCGCGGCGTACCGCCGCGTGTGCTGTTGGCAAACGACATCGCATAATTTATCGTACAATACATTGAAATTCAAATAAATTCTATATTTTTTCATAAAAAACTGCGGCATTTTTTCAAACAACCCAGCTCCGGTACGCTCAATCCTGTATAAAACAGAATAAAAAAAAAGGCACATCCCGAAAATGTGCCTATCCCTACGCCTTGCACTGCGTTACAAATCCACACCTAATCGGAATGTGCCATGCTATTGCATGTATAATTATCTGGCGATTTTTAATTAGAGCTGGCCTTGCCCGCCCTTGTTGCTATCGGCTGGCAACAGCTCTTTTTTTATTGCAGAAATGTGTTTTTATCAGAGCTTTTTGCAGTAAGAATAGTGTATATTATCCGGCACCCGCGGATGCGGTGCCGGCTTCTCTCCGGTCAATTTGTACCCCAGCTTCAGATAAAATTCCGGAGCCTGATAACTGTTGGTGGTAAGACCGACTTCTTCGGCACCGGCGGCTTTTACGTGGTTTTCAAATTCAGCAAAAAGTTTATTGCCCCAGCCCTGCCCCCCGCAGAGTGTCGCTGACAAACGCATAATCAACAAATACCTTATGCGGTTCCTCCAGCCAATGCCAGACAATTCCGCCGAGAAATTCATTATTTCCGCTGCCATACAGCAACAATGCTTCAGACCGCTCAAGTTTTTTGGCCTTGACATTTGCATCAAACGCCCTGCCGGTTCGCTTGAGATTGAATGAATAAAGTGCATCATGCACAAGTTCCATATCACTGTATGATTCAGAATATTCCATGCGGCAGGTCATACGCTCACACTCCTTTTTTCCGGCGGGCTTTAAGCTGCAATTTTTCCTGTTTGTAGATATTTTTTCCACGGGTTTCCGGCAGCATCATCGCCGCCGCCAAAGCCGATACGGCAATAACCATCGACAAAATCAATACCGCCGCATAGCTTGATGCCGGATAAATCACCACACCGTCTTTAACTACCTTACCGGCAGAAAAAACATCCATCAGCCATCCGGCAAGATTACCGCATATCGCCACTGCAAGATAAGCTACAAAGTTCAGTACGCTCGAACCGGAACCGGTATATTGAGATGGCGTGTATTCGCGTATAAGCGAATTGGTTACCGGCGAAAATCCTGCCGACGCCGCAATAAGCTGCATTACAACAATAAAATACCAGGTTCCGGCTTTAAGCTGCAAGCCGATCAACCCCATCACCGCCCCGAGCAGGCACGAAGATAATGTTATATACAAAAATGGTTTACGCAAATTACCAAATCTGGTACTCAAATACCCCACCAGATAATTCATTGCCCCGGCAACGATCACCATCAGCGATACGCATCCGCCGGCAACTGCGGGCGAAGTACTGCAAATATCTTCCAGCAATTTTTTGCCGATAACTGCCAGCATCAGATAATAAACCGCATACCCTACCCCGCCGGCGATCAACAGCCAGCGGCAGTTGCGGCTTCTCATAACCACCACAAATGGCAATATTGAGAGTTTTTCTTTCCGCACCGGCGGTATTGCCACTTGCTTTTTGCAGTATATAAAACCCAGATACCCCAGCAAAGTCAACACCGCAACAGCGACAAAAATCCACCGCCACGAAACATATTCCACCGCTTTGCTCAACGGCAATCCGCCGACAATGCTCCCGGCGTACCCCAGCAATATCACTGAACCCAGAACCGAAGTGAACTTTTCCGGATAGATGCGGTCGATCTCTTTGACTATCGCCAGAAAAATCGCTCCGCAGCCCAATCCGACCAGAACCCGGCCCAGCAAAAGCAACCCGAGATTACTGCATACCGGAAAGATCAGCGACCCGATGCACAGCAGCAATGCCCCCCACAGAATAGTTCTTGCTCCGCCGAACTTATCTGCCGCCAGACCGGCTATCAGCTGCGTAACGGCATAAACATACATAAATACCGCACTGATATTCGTCACCTGGGCCGCCGAGGCATTGAACGCACTCTGCAACTCGTTGAAAATAGTCCCCGGAATGGATGACCTTTGAAAATTGACAAAAAAGTAGATGACCACCGCAGTTGCCAGCAGCCACCAATTCCACTTTTTCTGCATCGCACTACTGTCTTTTACAGCATTTTGCCGCAGCATTTTATTCACCATCATATACAATAAAAACTCCGGTATTTCCACTCCGGAGTTTTGATTCTCTTACTTTTTAAGACATCCTGCCACCAGGAACAACACTGCCATTCGCACCGCCAAACCATTAGTAACCTGTTCAAGGATCACCGAACGGCTGCCGTCAGCCAGTTCGCTGGAAAGCTCCACATCGCGGTTGATCGGGCCCGGATGCATGATAAGGGCATCTTTCTTGAGGAAGCGTGCCGTCTGACTGTTCAAGCCGAAAAATCTGGCATATTCGCCGGTACTGGGGAAAAACCCGGATTCCTGACGCTCTCTCTGGATCCGCAGCATATTAACTACATCGGCTTCGCAGATGGCTTCTTCCAGATTATGACAAACTTTCACCCCAACTGCTTCAAACTCTTTGGGTACCAGCGTGGAAGGCCCCGCCACAGTAACTTCCGCCCCCAGTTTGAGCAAGCCCCAGATATTGCTGCGGGCAACGCGGCTGTGCATAATATCGCCGACGATCGCCACTTTCAAGCCTTTGATGCGGCCTTTGTGTTCGCGGATGGTGAACAAATCCAGCAATGCCTGTGTCGGATGGCTGTGAGCCCCGTCTCCGGCATTGACTACCCCGGCACCGACGCGTTCGGCTACAAAGTTTGCCGCTCCGGGAACCGGATGACGCATCACCAGCAGATCCACATTAAGTGCTTCAATATTCCGCACGGTATCGAGCAGACTCTCACCTTTGGTCAAACTGCTGGTACTGGCAGTTACATTGACAATATCCGCACTCAACCGCTGTTCGGCAAGCTCAAACGATACCCGTGTCCGGGTGCTGGGCTCAAAGAAAAAGTTTACCACGGTCTTGCCCCGCAATGCCGGAACTTTTTTAACTTTCCGGGCAGAAACTTTCTTAAATTCGGCAGCTGTATCAAGAATAAACTCAATTTCTTGAGCTTCAAGATCATACAAGCTCAACAAATCTTTGCGTGTCCACTGAAAAGAACTCATAAAACCATCCTGCTCCTTATTATGCACGGTGCTTTTTCCAGGCCACATCATAGACCCCGTCAGCACCATCTTCTTCACTGAATTCAACTAAAATCTTGCGGTCACTTCCACAATTTATCGACCAGCCGGTATAATCTGCCCTTATCGGGTACTCCACTCCGCCGCGATCGACCAGTACCGCCAGACGGATCAATGCCGGTCTGCCGTAATCAGTTACCGCATCCAGAGCCGCCCGGATAGTTCTGCCGGTGGAAAGCACATCATCGACCAGTATCAACCTGGCATTATCCACATCAAAGGGTATTTCAGTTTCCCGGATAAGCGGCAACGCGGTACGCTGACCGAAATCATCCCGGTACATGGAAATATCCAGCGTGCCGAACTGCAAAACTGCACCTGTCCGCTGCCGGATAACATCGGCAATGCGTCTGGCAAGCGGTACTCCGGCTTTGTAAAGACCGACCAGAGCAACATCATCCAAACCATCTTTTCCAAACTCGCTGATGATACTGTCGGCTACCGCATTGATCGCCTGACGCATATCTTCAGCATTACGCAACAATATACGATTATCCAAATCCAACCTCCTTACGGGGAATTTTTCACCGATAAACTCTCTTAAAAGATAACTCCAAAATCGCTTTTTTGCAACAATAAAATGATTTTTTCAGTACATTTTCAAATATTGGTACTGTTGTCGTCCTCTCCGGAGCTGACTTCGATAGCATCGGAGCAATCTTCAAGAGCTGTATCATCTCCCTGAAAACGCTTGGGCACAGCGAGGCGTTTTTTCAATTTTACGCCCAATTCCGCCAGCTCCTGACCTTTCCTGGCTATGCTGTGTTTGCCATTGCCGCCGCGTAAAACCCCGGCGGCATCATTAAAGCTCTTATTGGCTTTTTCCAGCAGATCGCCGACTTTGTCAAAACTGTCATAAAACTTCTGCAATCTTTCCAGCAGTTGAGCGGCACCGTCAAGGATCTTCTGCTGATTGCGGTCTTGTTCGTAACGCTTCCAGCCTATATGTATGAGTTGCAGAAGTGCCATGAGATTCACCGGACTGACCAGCAATATCTTTTTCTCGAAACCATGACGCCACAAAGTTATATCGCTTTGCATGGCAAGCTCATACGCTCCGGCATTGGGCATAAACATTATGACAAATTCGGCGGCTTCCTGATTATCTTTGCAAATATATGATGAATAATTCTTTTTCGACAATCCATCCATGTGAGCTTTTACGCTTTTCAAATGCTTTGCCGCCGCCTGCTGCCGGGCTTCGGGATTTTCGGCATTTACCCAGTCTATATAGTCATTCAGGCTCACCTTGCTGTCGATGATAACCACTTTACCGTCGGGATAGTTGATTACAACATCCGGACGCATCACTTTGCCGGTTTCATCATTATGCAAAGCGTTATCATTATCATCCGTAAGCGTAAGCTGTTTATGATAATGCACTTTCTCCACCAGACCGGATGATGAAAGTATTTCGTCAAGAATCATTTCGCCCCAGTTGCCAAGCATCTTGTTATCGCTCCGCAGAGCTTTGGCAAGATTGGTGGCATCTTCGCCGAGTGCCTGCGAACTTTTCATCAGTGAATTGATCTGTTCCGAAAGTCTGGCATTGATTTCCAATGCTTCTTTGCGGGTAAGATCAGTGGTATTTTTGAATTCTTCAAGTTTGGTCTTGAACGGGGTCAGCAATATATCCAGCTGGGTCTTGCCGTTTTTCTCAAAGTCAGCACTTTTTTCAGCGAGAACTTTTTCGGCAAGAACTTTGAATTCTTCTTTAAGTTTTTCGTACTCTTTTTGAGCATTTTCCTTCTGGAGTTCGGCTTGTTCTTTGAGTTGTTTTTCCAGAATCTGCCGCTGTTCGTTTTGCAATTCCTTTTGCTCGGCAAGCTGCCGGAGATACAAATCTTTCTGCTTTTCAGCGGCAGACTGCTCGCGTTCAATGGCTTCGGCATGAGATTTTTCGAGCTGCTCAAGCTGTTTAGTGGTTTGTTCTTTCTGCTCGGCAAGCCGCTGAAGATACAGCTCCCTTTCAAGAGTCCGCATCTTCTCTGTAAAATTAAGCCTCATGCGTCCGATAAAGAACCCGAACACTCCTCCGGCTGCAACACCGATAGCGACTGCAATAAATATATCCATCAACTTTTACCCGCACTTACTTTTGTTTTGCCAGCAAAGCCTTGACTGCACAATAAAGCGTATCGCCCATCTGATTATACCCGGCAACGGCAGGATGCACGCCGTTGTTCTGACGGGTTATCATCTGGGGATTATCATGATTCACCGGCTGGGTCAATACCGGATAATTGTTTTCGGTATCAAAATTCATATAAACCGGAACAACATGCAAATCCAGCTCTTTGGCTTTTGCCGCCAACGCCCGGTTGTAGTAATCGAGATTTTTGCGGTACTGCCAGGAGCTCTGCTGACAGCCGTAGCTGGCTCCGAACCCATCCTGATTGGAGCCGGGTATGTGCTGAAAAATAAAGATGGCAGGTGCCGGTTCAAGTTTCCGGAATTCGGCAATGAGTTTTTCCATATCTTTCATGGATTTAGCGGTAACTTCGGCAATATTTTCGTCGGTACAGAGAAAGAAATCGTTCAACCCAAGCTGAAAACTCACTGCATCGGGAGCTTTGCCATTATTGTTGATGGCAAAGTATTTATTAAGATCAAACTTGTATTCGCCCTTTTCGTTCTTAAAGATGAACGGACTGTTGAATCCCACCGGGCGATCCGGGTGCATACCATCCATTTTACGGCTGCCGCTGTAACCGTAACGGGTCATAAAAACATGCCAACGCCAGCCGCCGTACCCTTCGTGTCTGGCACCGTCTTTGCCGCGGCGGCGGGTTCCGATAGTCTTAAATTTGGGATTGCCGGGGCGTTTCATAAGTGCTTCCATACGGTTGGGGTAATGTCCGGCATTGGTCTGACTTGCACCGATAAAAAGCATGGAAAACTCTCTGGTTGCACCGGCATCCGGCGGCAGCACGATCAATTCGGCATCGGCTTTGGCAACAATACCCTGCATGTTTATGACTCTGACCTGCAATTTATAGGAACCGACTTCTTCCGCTTTCGGGGTGTACCGCCAGCGTTTGAGGTCGTTGCGACCTTTCTCGCACTTGACTTCAAAAACATAATTTGCCGGATTTATAACTGTAACGATGTTGTTGAAATATATGTTGGTTTCCACGCCGGGAACGGCGTAGATTTTTTCCGGCAGTAAAAGTTTAACATCTTCGGCAACAACTCCGCTGCCCAGAATACAACCCAACGCAAAAAGCCAATTTTTGAAAGAAAACTTCCCCATAAAAAACTCCTTTTCCTGCTGTTTATTTATGATTAATATTATAGCACAACATAGAACTTTTTCAATTATCATTCCGCAATAATGGCATAAAAAAATGGCTCAAACACCGTCTTGTGTTCGAGCCATTTTCAACAGTTGCGATCAGATATTTCCGGTATCAACAGTAAAGTGAGTTTCGCTGCCTTCTCTGATCTTGAGCGGCATATCGTGCGATTTGAACGGAATCAGCAAGATCGTCCAGTTGGTGTAACTGGTGGAGGCTTCGATACCATTGATAACTTTAACCGGTGAACGGTCTTTGGCATTGAGAATATTGAAAGCAAATCTGCCGTAACCGGAACGGGTCAGCTTTTTGAAAAGCGGAATTTCCGGAATAGCAATACTTAAAGTGGTATCCGGAACGGGAATGGGCAAAGTCGGAGTACCGATCATGATGCTGTTGGCATCGGTGGCAAGCACACCGCAAATGATCTGCACGATATAGTCAGCGGCTTTGGCATCGCGGCAGACCAGCAATCCCTGTTGGGCAAGGTGTAATTCAAAGACGCCCTGCACATAGGCTTTATCGACCTGGGGTGCCAGATAATCGTACTCGATAAAAATCTTTTTACCCTTGTAAGGCTTGAAATCGGCATAACTGATACCGTTTTCAACCACAGTTGAAATCAAAAACTGCTCCACTGCGGTTCTGCCCGTATCACTGGTACGGGGAGTTGAACAACCTGCCATAAGCAACGCGACTGCCGCCATAAGTACGACGGCTGATTTAGAGAAAAATCCCGACATAAGAATCCCTTTCCTGAATGTTATAATTCATATTTCCCGTAAATATGATTTAATAACATACACCGGAAACAATTTTTTTCAAGTAAACCGGCAATATTTACAGCAATGTTTCGTCTTTAAATACTGATACCGTTTTGCATTATTCAGAAATATCGAACAAATAACCCTGCTGAAAATTTATTTTTTATTTGATTTTTTCTTTTTGTTTGCTATACTAACACAGTTGTGTTTTTTGTATTTACAGTCTATGGATATTTAAGGAATGAAAGAAAAAGAAATAATTTCCTTTTGGGAGCTGTCATTTTCCGCTGTCGGCGAAAAGAGCCTTATCACCGGCAGCCCCAACCGGACGGAAACCCGTTTTCTGTTCAGCGATAATGACGGCAGAGCCTATATTGCCGAGGGGTACAACGCCGGGAAAAAAACACCTCAAATCCGGCAGAATATGCTGTTGGAATTTCTGGAGGAAAAATCTTTGCCGGGCATCCACCCCTTTTACCGCACCCGCACCGGAGAGCATGGGGTGGATTTTGATGGGCTTTTCTGGCAGATACGCCCCTATATTCCGGCAGAAAATATTCCGCGTCCGCTTCTGGCAGAACGCCGGGAATACGGAATCCTGTGGGCTGAATTTCTTTTGCAGATGAAAAATATCATTGCCGGAGCAGATGATCCGCCGCCTATGCCCAATCCGCCATTTTACATGACAAATTTTTTACCGCAGTTATATACTTTTGCTGAAAGAAAAATGCCGTCGATAACCGGCAAACTTCAGGAGTTCGAGCGGTTGCTTGCACCGTTTTTCAGATGGGAACGCAGGGCGGAAGGTATGTTTGCCCATGGCGATTTTCACCCCGGCAACATTCTGTTGGGCAACGGCACGATCCGGGCTGTGATCGACTGGGAATTTGCCGGAGTCAAGTTTCCCGGCTATGACATGGCACTGCTGATCGGCTGTTTGGCAATGGATCACCCGAAAAACCTCAATTCTCCGGCGGTCAGAGCTTTTCAGGATACGCTCTGTAACAATAATTATATACCCGACGAAGCCTGGGAACATCTGCCGTTGCTGATTGCCGCCACCCGTTTAGGCTGGCTGGGCGAATGGCTTTTGCTGGATGATGAAGCATTGGTACTTCAGGAAATGGCATTATTATCCATCTTGTTGGAAAAGTAAAAAAGTCGTTTTATATCACCGGAACCCGCCGCCAACGGTATTTAATCTCTATTTTTATGGAATAAGAAAAACTTGATTTGAGGGAAATTCGGGGATTTTTTCAAAAAAATCAAAAAAATTGTTAATGTCCCAAATTTTGTGATGGGACGAGTTGTTTGACAAAAGTGCATCTGACCTTTATTTTTTAGTAACCTAACAAAAAAAATAAAGGAAGGATCAGATGCGTAATAAAATTACTATGGA